>NZ_JANPCM010000050.1:0-2636 GCF_031430955.1 Ferruginibacter sp. | reverse complement strand
AGATGTGGTTGCACCTGCATATCCGTAAGATGAAGTTATATTTACACCTGCAACTTTACCCGACAAAGTATTGCTTACATTAAGTTGTGCTACTGTTTCTAAATTGGAGGCACTTAGGGTTTTTACGCTGCCAGTAACATCTCTTCTTCTTTGTACACCATATCCTATTACCACTACTTCCTGTAAATCAGCAGATGCTTTTTCTAAACTAAAATTCAGCAGCATGTTATTATTTATAACACTTTCTCTTGTATTAAAACCTACTCCGGAGTATTGTAACACATCGCCCTGCCTTGCATTTAATCTGTAATTTCCGTTTGCATCTGCAGATGTTCCGGAACTTAGTCCTTTAATTTTTATGAATGCAAACGGTATAGGTTGCCCAGATGCATCTGTTACTTTTCCTGTAATTGTTTTAGTAATTCCCCTTGGCCTTGATGTTAAGCCTGAGGATTGTAAACGTTGTACGGGGTTTGTTCTAACCACCGGCGGCGCTATTACGACCGGGTCTTTTTTTATACTCTCTTTTTTAACCAGTTTTTGATTGTACCAATCTTTTAATGTTGCCATCATATCCAGTGAATTTTCGAGATCGTTTTCGTTTTTTGTTATGATGGTGCTGCTTCGTTGTTTCATTATACGGTTATATTCTTCCTTCAATTCTGCCGGTGGTTCAATCTCGTACTGTACATAATCATCAATAGTTTCCAGTACAATTAAAGATGTATTACGGGTAACAATACCAAACTGTTTACCCAGTCTTTCTATTTCATTTTTATTTTGATTATACTGAATATCCAGCTCCGCAATTTTTTTTTGTGCAAATATTTTGGTGATATCGAAGTTTTCGCAAAGCTGCGTTTCAGTATCAATGATGATAGTTTTTTCGTACGTTACTGTATTGCCATAACCAAACTGTAAAATAATTTCTTTAACGCCTTCTTCAGCAATTCCTGCAACAGCAAAATTGCTGTTCGCCGCAACCGGCATAGAAGGAAAATTTTCTTTTATTAAATTATTTTGTTTTATGCCCAAAAACCGGAATGGCTCATTCATTAATTTTTTAATGGCGTCTGCCGCTGATGTATTTTGTAAATCAATTAAAAGTCCGCCTGTTTTTAATGCAATAAATTTTAGATTGCTGTAGTCGGCTGCAGCAGCGCTGTTGATGCAGTACACAGCCTTGTTACTTAACTGTATTTGTTTGTTGCCAAGTGTTTGGTGGCCATCGCTCACTAAAATAAATTCATCTGCTTTTATATTTTTTAAATTAAGATTACCAAAATCGGTAGCGCCATCGTATTGTATAGTTTCAATACTTTCTTTTAATGAAACCCAATTGCCATTTTGCACTAAAAATGTTTTTATAGTTTTTATGGTATTGCTGAATACTACCAGGTTAACCGTTAGATTATTTATCTTTTTAAAATAGGCATCCAGCAATTCCTTTTCTTTTTTAATATTTCTGTTACTGCCGCTGAGCGAAGCATCCCACAATAATCCAATTGATGCAGGCATTATTTTTTCTCTTTCATTTTTTTGTAAACGGGTATTGATAAGATAATAATAATTGTTTTCAAATTGCTGCAGCATTACCTCTGCTGCATCCAAAGGTTTTGGTATGCTGAAAGAAAGTGAATAATTGGGTACATAATTAGTTTTTTGCAAAGACGAACTGTAAGTGTTATTGGTGTGGGTAAATTGAATGTTTTCGTTAAGGGCAGAATCAAAAACGGGCTGTGTTGCGGTCTGTATAACGGTTACATCAAGATTAAAACTGGTAACGGTATCTTTTAAATTTAATGGCAGATAATATTGTAAGGCATCGTTATTATTAACCGGTAATTCTTCTTCGTAACCAATAATAACCGTCCTTGTACTATTAGCGTTGATAGGATAAATCCTTGTACGAAAAGTATTGCCATCAACTTTTTCCAAAAGGCCGGGATCAACTCTTCGCCGCTCGATGGTTTCAAATACTTCGGTGCCTTTGCCACGGTCAACCGGCACGGCTTCTCTCATTTTTCCGTTAATGTCTAATGCATAACGGCTCACACTTAAACCATCTTTTAAAGGAAAATTCAATGTGCCTTCCAGTATTTTTGAAGTGGTATTTTTAAAAGTCATTTGCCAGGTAGTTCTGGCCACGGTGCCGCATACTTTTATTTCAATTTTCAGCGCCTGTAATTGCACGCCGTTATTTGTTTTCCCATCTACGGTAAGTTGTGGCGACTGTGCCTTTGATGTAAGTACGGATACTGTGATTATAATTGCAACTAAAATATATTTTCTCATAATATTGTTTGCTGCATGATGAGAAAATAAAAAGGATTACATAAAAATATTTTTAAAGAATAAATATTTTTACAGGAATTTTAATTCTTACAATTAAAAAAGCATTAGAAAAGCTGACAGCTTTTGCCATCTTGAGTTTATCGAAAGATGCCAAAGGTGCTGAAGATTTAAGCAGTAATCATTTTAGAAAAGAAACCTTCGCTTGAAAATAACCCGCCTTCGACAGGCTCAAGCCTGACAGTAAAATTATTTAAAGAATATTGATCCTACTTTTAAACACACAAAACTTTTTATAGTCTATTAATTTTTTGTACATTTAAATATTATGAAACTGATAAAAA
>NZ_JANPCM010000049.1:0-7495 GCF_031430955.1 Ferruginibacter sp. | reverse complement strand
CAACAGAAACGATAAAAGCCATACTGTTGGTATAAGCAGCGCATATGCCGGTTGGCTTCTTGTATTAAGTATTGGCGCAGAGGAAAGTTTTAACCGTACACGTGATACCGCATTTGGCAAGTCTGTTATATTTAATTCGGCCACATTAAAAACAGGTTTTTCTGTTCCTTTAAATTTTATTGGCGGACGAACGAATAAGTTTTTAAATTTTGGTGCAGGATACAATACTGAACAATACTATTATACCGGGGTAACTAAAAATATTTTCGATAACAGGGCAATCAATTATGGCAATACTTTTTTTTCTTTTAGTAATGTAAGCCGCAGGGCAAAGCAACATATTAATCCACGGTGGGCACAAAGTATTGCAGTTAATTACAGAGATGCTTTTAATTTTAGAAACAGCCATAAATTGGTGGGCAGTGCAGCATTATATTTTCCGGGTTTTGCTGCCAATCATAGTTTGGTGGTAAACGGAGCTTATCAAAAAAAGGACACTTTGCCTGGTGATTTATTTAGCAATACATTTTCTTTTGCAAGAGGTTACCAACCGCTGAGTGAAAGGAGGATGTATAAAATTGGTTTCAATTACCACTTTCCGATATCTTATCCTGATTGGGGTATAGGTGGAATTATTTATTTTCAACGCATCAGGGCAAATGCATTTTATGATTACAACAGTACTAAGGCAAAGTTTTCCAACGGTAATATAGCAGAAGTTAAAAATCGGAGTACAGGGGCAGAATTATATTTTGATACCAAAGTGTGGAATTCGTTACCCGTAAGTATTGGGCTAAGGTTTGCTCATTTGCTTGATACGGATTTATTAAACAGGAGTGTAAAAAACAGGTGGGAGATTATTGTACCCATTGGGCTGATACCCGATTAATTTTTTAATAATTCAAAAGGTAAAAAAATATCCTGCCAGTTAATTATTTTGCCACCATTATTTTTAAAGGTAATGTAATCTGCTGCTTCGGGCAAGCTGTGATAGCTGCCAGGTAAATCCTTATGTAATGGAATAATTGTTTTGGTTAAAACATTCTCTAAGGCAATATTCAACATAAGGTGGTAGTTTTTATGCACATAAAAATAAAAGGTAATCATTGATCGTAATATTTCCTTACTCTCCACTTTTTCCTGATAATACAAATCTCCTTCGTCAATTTTTTCATTTACTTTATGAAATGAAATGCCCTGCAGCTGATTAGATAGTTTTGCCCAAAAGTAAGGGAACAAACCTTTGTTCATGGGTAAAAAACCGGCATGTTTGTTAACCACACAAATTTTTGGGGCGTTAAGGATATCCTTTTTAAGAATATAATCAACCATTATCAGTACTATATCAATTTCATTTGCTTTAACCCATTCAATGAATGATGCATCATTAGGGTTAGGTGTTTTAAAAAAAGGGATTTTATTAGTTTTACAAAGTTTACTAAAACTTATGTGATACTTACCTGCCAGCGATTTTATAAAGGAAAAAATCTTAAAAGAAACTACAAAACTAAAAAGCTTAAAAAAATTCCAAAACCTGAAAGTTTTTAAATACCAGTACCATGCGGAAGCCTTTTTCTTATTACTGAATTTTTGGTTGCAAATCCAAAATCCTGCACAATCATATTCCTGAATAAATGATTGCGATCTAAAAACATTATTCCATGCGTAAAGCGACCATAATTTATCATCACCTGATATTATCGCAATTTTTAATTTTCGCATACTCATAATAAATTTAATAATTCTTTTAAGCAAAAGACTTTACAGAATTATTATTTACTGGTAAATAGCCAGTGATTAATATAGCGAAAATATATAGAAGTTTATATAGAATGCTATTACTGGCAGCTTATATCAGGCTTTTGCAGTAACGCACATTTTGTGCCAATAAAATTATCACTGATGCTTAAGCCTGATAAAAATAAAGAAGAGGATAGTTGACTTATAAAAAAACTGTTTTTTTAAAACAGCTTTATATCAAAATCAGGTTATTGTTATGCCTGCTCCACTATATCATCCATCATAATGCCGCTGTGGCTTTCATCGTACACACATGTGCCATTTTTAATTAGCAGCACCTGTGGCGACTCATGAAATACAGAAAAATTTTCGGCTATTTTGTTAGACAGCTGGCGGTTTTTTATCAGGTCGAGGTAATAGAAATCTATATTATCGGGCTGGACACTCCTTTCTAAACGGCCTTTAGCCATGTTGCTTATATTACAGCGTGTGCTGTGCTTAAAAATTAATTGAGGCTTTTGTTTAGACAATTCTTTTATTCTGTCCAACTGGTGCTCATCATTCAAATCAATCCACGTCATTACAAACAAGCTTAATTAATGAATAATACCTTCGGTACCAGGGCATCCGGCTTTACGGCTGGTGGTACAGCTGTTAAAAATTACTGCCATTAATAGTAGTGCAGCACAAACAAAAAATAATTTTTTCATCGGTTAAAATTTCAGGTTAAAAAACTATTATTGCAACTATTAGTTAGTGCAAAGGTAAATTACCAAAGCTAAACGGCGAAATTAGCTATTTTATTACCTTTCTTGTTTAATAAGTGTAAAAACTACCCTATTTTTAACCTTATTTTTCAATAATTTATGATTTAAAACCTCAAACAAACATGTTACAACTTACAAGGCCTATTGCATTTATCGATCTGGAAACAACAGGAGTGAGCCTTTCAACCGACCGTATTGTGGAAATTGCGGTAATTAAGCTATTGCCCGATGGCAGCCGCCAGGTAAAACGCAAATTGCTGAATCCGCAAATGCCCATACCAAAAGTAACCAGCGACATACATGGTATTACCGATGAAATGGTAAAAGATGCACCAACTTTTAAGCAGGCAGCAAACGAAATAAAAGTATTTATTGAAGGGTGCGATTTAGGAGGCTACAACAGCAACCGCTTTGATGTTCCTATTTTAATGGAAGAGTTTTTAAGAGCAGGCATCGACGTTGATTTAAGTAAAAGAAAAATGGTGGATGTACAGCATATTTTTTATACCATGGAGCCCCGTACACTAACGGCGGCTTATAAATTCTTTTGCGAAAAAGAATTGGTAGATGCACACAGTGCCGAAGCTGATGTTAGTGCAACAATAGATGTTTTTTTTGCACAGCTGAAAAAGTATAAAAATTTAGGTAATACAGTAGAGTCTGTTTTGGGTGCCATTGGCGAAGAAAAAATTGTGGATTATGCACGCCGCTTTAGCTTTGATGATAAAGGAACCGAAATTTTTAATTTTGGAAAATTTAAAGGTCGTTCAGTTGCCGAAGTATTAAAGGCTGAACCTCAGTATTATGACTGGATGATGAGAGGCGATTTTCCACTGCACACCAAACAAAAATTAACTGAAATATTCAACCGCACCCTGTTAAAAAACAATTAATTATCCACGGTACCCAATATGTAAATGATACATTAAGTTATTTTTTGTAAATTTGATTTAGCCAATAAGCATGAGTTGGAAAAATTAGTCATCATACCTACATACAACGAAAAAGAAAATATCCAAAATATTATTGGTGCAGTAATTGGTTTGGGGCAGCAGTACCATGTTTTAATTATTGATGACAACTCACCTGATGGCACAGCTAAAATTGTAAAAACATTATTTGCAAAATACCCCGGGCAATTATTTTTAGAAGAGCGTAGTGGTAAATTAGGGTTGGGCACTGCATATATTTTTGGATTTAAATGGGCCATTGATAAAGGCTATCGTTTTATTTTTGAAATGGATGCCGATTTTTCTCACAGCCCTAAAGATTTAGAAAGATTATACGATGCCTGCAAAGATGGAGCAGGTGTTGCCATAGGATCGAGATATGTAAAAGGCGGTGCTGTGCAAAACTGGCCTGCCGACAGGATACTTTTATCAAAAGGGGCATCTTTATATACGCAGCTTATAACCTGGATGCCGGTTAAAGATCCCACTGCCGGTTTTGTTTGTTACAAAAGAGAAGTTTTAGAAACCATTAATCTAGATGGTATTTCTTTTGTAGGCTACGCCTTTCAGATAGAAATGAAATTTGCCGCCTGGAAATTGGGTTTTAAAATTACCGAAGTGCCTATCACTTTTATCGACAGGGAACTGGGTGCCAGTAAAATGAACAAAGGCATAATAAAAGAAGGCGTTTTAGGCGTATTGCAATTACGCTGGCAAAGCATCTTTAAAAATTACCGTAAAAAAGTTACCAATACCGTTTACACCAACTCCGTTTCGTTTCAGCAGCATGAAGTATTGCTGGAAAGAAAGTAATTTTTTGTACCCGGCAACTGGATTTCTATTTAACTTCATTGGTCTGGCCTAAAGCGAGACACTCTTCAACTGTAACTCATTATTCATCTTTTATCTTAGCGTAAAAAAAGGATTTATTTTTTTTCTCTTATGTAATCCCAAAAATGGCTGCATCAGTATAGCAAACCTAACTGTAATGCAAAAAATTCAACTTTCTATTCCTGAGCCTTGCCATCAAAACTGGAACGAAATGACTGCCACGCAGCAGGGCCGCTTTTGCAACAGTTGCGCCAAACAGGTGGTTGACTTCAGCACCATGAGCGACACTGAGGTACTCCACTATTTCTCCAGTATAAAAAACGAAAATGTTTGTGGACGGGCCTATCCCGACCAATTAGAAAGAGCTATTTCCAAAACTAAAGAACCAAAGAAGAAATTATTTTGGTACTGGAATTATATAACCATGTTGTTCCTGTTCTTTTCAAAAACCAATACTGCAAAAGCACAGGGAGGAATAAAAGTTGTTACGGAATCTAAAATAGATGCAGCTAAACAGGATAGAATTACAAAAGGAGAAATAGCTGTAAACACTAACAGGATAATTACAGGAAAAATAATTGATGAAGCAGGGCAACCGTTGCCTGGGGCATCAATAATAATAAAAGGTTCAAAGAATGGAACAAGTGCAGATGTAAATGGATTTTATAAAATTAATGTTGATACCAAATCTGATATTCTTGAGATAACTGCAGTTGGTTTTGAAAGGAAGGAAATAAAATTGACAAGTTTAAACAGCTTTGATATTATACTTAGCAAAATGGAAATGGAATTACTGGGAGCATTAGTTATAACGTCTGTAAAAATTGATGAACAAGGCTATGTTTACACTCCAATACCACCAAAACATATTGCCATAATTGAAGTAAAAGATAATGCAACACTGCAACCAATTACTAAAGCAGCTGTAGTTATAAAAAGAATTGGAACAAACAAATCAGATGCTGTTTTTACAGATAAAAAAGGCATTTATAAATTAAGAAAAATTGAAGAAGGTTCAAAATATTCTATAACTATTACAGCAGCTGGTTTTAAAGAAGAAGAGATACAAATTACCTGTAATGACTTTGATGAAAGAAAAATAACTAAACAAATATTTATAGAAAAGTTGCCAGAACTAGCTGACTATAAAAAAATGGATTCAGTTCTAGTAACTTCTTATGGAAATGGAAGGAGGTTTTGCAGAGTGATGGGATCCATTAGTATGGTTAGTGAACAAAGACAATCAATTTTAAAAGATACACTTAAAACAAGAGTTTCAACATGGGTTTCAAAAAATACCAGTGCAGTAAAAATTTATCCCAATCCAATACAAAGAGGTAATTCATTTTCACTTTCGCTTAAATTAAAGCAAGCCGGGATGTACAACATTCAAATTGTGGATGCCGCTGGCAGGGTAGTTTTGCAAAAACAAACTGTTGCTCTTGCAAAAACACATACCGAACAAATGCAAACCAACAGCATTTGGAGCAGCGGTATTTATTACATTAGGATATTTAATGATAAAAATAATTTTATAAGCACCAATAGTTTTAGTCTTCAGTAGTAATGGTTGTTTACGCCGGTCATGATGTCTGCCTAACTTAGTAATCAAATTGGCGGCATCGGACCGGTTTTTTTTACATGGTCTGACGTCCCGTCTGACCATGTAAAAAACTATTTAAATGCCGGATGAAATTGCTGCAATGTATCTCTTAAATATTCTCTGTCTAAGTGCGTATAAATTTCTGTAGTGGTAATACTTTCGTGGCCCAGCATTTCCTGCACAGCCCTTAAATCGGCACCACCTTCCACCAAATGTGTGGCAAAAGAATGGCGAAAAGTATGCGGCGAAATACTTTTAGTGATGCCTGCTTTTTTTGCCAGCTCTTTTAAAATTAAAAAAATCATTACACGGCTGAGTTTACTTCCCCTGCGGTTTAAAAACAAAATATCTTCCTGGTCTTTTTTAATGCTGATGTGTACCCTTATATCCTCTTTATAAATTTTGATAAATTTTATTGCATCGCTGCCAATGGGTACCAGTCTTTCTTTATCACCTTTGCCAATTACCCTTATAAAACCAACATCCAAATACAAACAACTCATTTTTAAATTCACCAGTTCGCTTACACGTAAACCACAGCTGTATAAAGTTTCCAGTATAGCTTTATTGCGGCCGCCTTCAGGTGTGCTTAAGTCAATTTGGTCAATAATTTTTTCTATTTCATCAAAACTCAACGTATCGGGTAATATGCGTTTTAGTTTTGGTGCTTCTAATAAAACGGTAGGGTCGGTGCTGGTAATTTGCTCCAGCAAACAATATTTATAAAAGCTTCGTAAGCCCGAAATTATTCTTGCCTGCGATGATGCTGTCATACCTAACTCAGCCACCCATTTTACAAAAAACTCCAGGTCTTTAAGGGTAACTTTATCAGGCGATTTTATTTCTTGAGTTAATAAAAAAGTAGTGAGTTTATCAATATCATGCAGGTATGCCTCCACAGAATTATCTGCTAAAGATTTTTCTAATTGCAACCAGGCTTTGTAGCCTTTTTTATAAACGTCCCACATAATGCCCCTATCCCCTAAAGGGGGACCGCAGTTTTATAGTTATACTTTTATGCACAATGCCGGCTTTTCAAAAATGTCTATTTAAAACAATTATACACTATTTTCGCTGCTTAAATTTCATTTACAGTATTTAAAATTGATTATGCAGCCAGTAAATCTCCCTTCCTTTAAGCGAAAAATGAAGCTTAATAAAAGAAGAATGAAAACTTTTCTTACCAAAACAGAAAACAATCCGCCCAAAGGTTTGGATAAATTAACGGCCGCTTTAGAACCCGAAGTTTGGAAAGAGATAGATTGCCTTACCTGCGCTAACTGCTGCAAAACTATGACGCCTACTTATACCAAAGCCGATATACAAAGAATTTCCGCTCACTTTAAGCAAACGCCGCAGCAGTTCAGCGATCAATGGTTAATTTATGAAAAACGTGATAAAGACTGGCAAAACAAAAAACAACCCTGCCAGTTTTTAAATTTAAAAGATAATAAGTGTTCTATTTACGAAATACGCCCTTTAGACTGCTCCGGTTTTCCGCATTTGCCTAAAAAGAAAATGGTTGATTACATGCATGTGCACAAACAAAATATTGAGTACTGTCCGGCAACATATAAGCTGGTAGAGAAAATGATGGAAGCAGC
>NZ_JANPCM010000048.1:0-5222 GCF_031430955.1 Ferruginibacter sp. | reverse complement strand
AAACATCCAGTACATGCCATTGGTAAAACAAAAATTAAAAGAGGGATATGCTTCAACAGTATCGGGCAGTTTTAAAACGGTGCTTAAAAAACCTTCCTTAAAATCGTATAATTCAATTTGTTTTTTCTCCATATTTAAAACACCCAGCTCGGCATTTTTTACAGCAGTAAAAACAACTGTAGTGCCATTGTAATCTTTTGGGGTTTCTGCATTCCATTCAAATTTTTCTCCAATGTCATCTTTTTTTGTCATACCAAATTTTAAACCAATGGCTTCATCCGAAGATCCATCACCAGCATATAACGATACCTGGTTGCCATTTAAAAACAATACTTCCTTTCTTACAGGATGGTACGTGCCCACACTTTGTTCGTTGGGCTGCAGCATTGCTGCCGAGTCAATGTCAAAACCAGTTACAGCTCCTTTTGGATCGATATTGTAATGAAACCAACCATTATCATTATAGCCGTTTCCACAAATTGTTTTTTTTACAGGATTGTACCACAATCCCCTTACATCAATTTTAGCAATTAAATTGTCTGATGACAAGCGTTTACCTTTTACATCAAAAACTGCTAATGGATAAGCTGCATTACCCGCCATAGTGGAGTAATATTTTTTTTGTAAAGGATGCCAAACTACAGCAGCGCCGTTGCTGCCGGGCATATCATCTTCTATAGTTTTGGGCATTTTAAGTTCCATTACTTTTTTTAATGTACTTATGGTTTGCGCTGTAACGGTAAAGCTTAAAAAAATAACTGCGGTTAGTAATAAAAAATATTTTTTCATGATAAATTTTATTGCAAGTAAGTAAATATTTTACCAATTACAATACCGTGTGCTGGGTATTTTACCAATCCATCTTTCTGTGCATCCATGTTAAAAGCCTTTTCATATCAACATTCTTTAACTGACGGTTCATTTTATTGATATAATAATCTGAGATTACCCAGTTCATCGGGAATTCTTCTTTGGTTTTTGTACTGTCGGTTAAAGGCCGGTATAAATTTACGGCCATGTAACCGGTATCTTTTGGGTTTTGATAAACGCCTTATAAATATTTTATCAACCGCCAGTCGTTAACAGACGTTTGTGTGCCGTAAGCACCAATCAATGTAAGTACCGGCGCTGCCAGATCATTTATTATGGGATGAATTTTATTTATTTCTCCTCCGCCACCCCATCCATTTTGTGCATGGATAATATAAAATTTTATTTTGCTTAGCCATGGTTTTGCTGTTTCATTTATTCTTATATAATCTTTTAAGCCAATAATCATTTCGTTTACAATACCTGCTCCCGAATTATCGAAGTAACCACCATCAACATAATAGCTGCTGTCTATACGGCCTGCCGGGCTTAAGTAGGGGAACCTTGCACCCATAACTACGGCAGTGCTTAATTTCATATCCTTACCCGGCTTTAATGTTTGTAAAATATCAATACGGCTGCCAAAAGTTTTATAATCTAATGCCACGCTGCTTATTACCGAAGGCCGGCCATCCTGCATACGTGTGGCGTTAATACAAATCATGGGCAGGTTTTCGTTACCGGTAGTAAAAGGAATCAGAGCAGACATCGGCATAAGAAATTTTGAATGTAAAAAAGAATTTTCCCCTTCTTCCATTGCATGCTCCAGTGCCGCAGCCCTGTCGTTAATAAATGGTAAAGGAATTATTGGCCGCAAAAAATCGGGTCCTAATGTTCGTGCCACGGTGTATGTTAAAAAATCTGATTTTAAATATTCCTGTGCACCCTTTGTAAAAGTTTGCCGGGCATTAATTGCCAATGCTTCCCTGTTTTTTAACAGCGCTAAAAAAGTGCCATTGCCCACGCTGCCCCCCGATGCACCAGATAAACAAAAAAGGTGCTGCGAAAATTTTCCTTTGGTAGTATCTTCCAATTTGCTTAGTACCGACGCTGTCCAGTAGCCGCTACGTGAAGCGCCACCATCTGCTAAAACAAAAAATACAGGATAGGTTGAATCCTGTTCGATTTCTATTTTTCTTTTACCGGCCCATTTATCAAAATAATTATACAGTGTGGGGCGGCCGTTAAATGCCTGCACATTTTCTTCTTTATACTTAACTAATTTTGCCCAGTGGGGTTCAAATATTTTTCCAAAAATTATTATTACTACCCACAATGCCATATGTAAATTAACTTTAAGCACTACTGAAGCAAATGTTATTAAACTAAAAAAACCTACCAACACGCCAAAAGAATTAAGCACCGATGCAAAGCTGCCCAGCAGTAATGAAAAATGATAACTGATTATAGTGCCGAAATAAACAAGAAGTGAAAGTGCTGTAATAATATTGTAAGTAATAAAAAACCATTTTTCTTTTTGGGGAATATTGGCATGGTATAAAATCTTTTCCCATACACCAAGTGTGAATACATTCCCTTTTTGCTTTTCTGCCTGCTGCCATTCTTCCGGAGAACGATAATCAAGCGGCATTTCAAAAACATCTTTTCCCTTTTCTTTAAAAGGCATACGGCCCCGGCGTATGATAACAATAAATAAAAACAGTACCTGTAAAATTATAATTGAAATTAAAAGTACCCACGAACTTATATACGGGTTTAATATTACCGTGTTCAGCATCAATAAACCGACAGTTATGCAACCAATTAAAATATAAATTTTTTTGAACCTTAATTTTTCTTTTTTTTCTTTTTCTTCCAGCACTTCCTGTGTTTCGGTATCTATATCTTTATTTATTCTTAGTTTTCCATCTCTTAGTTTTTTAAATTTTTTATATAAAAAAGCATAAGCCACAAAAGACAGTATTAATAACAGCCAGTCTAAATATCCTGGCAATGTAAACGACAGGTAAGCATCTTTGGGTAAACGCAATAATGCGATCCATATAACACTAAAACCTAAAAACCCAATAACCCTTGGTGTATGAAAACCCAGCTGTTCATTTTTTTCGTACAGAATTTTTTTCCGGTAAATTAAAATGCGGCTGCTGTACCAGGATACAAGCGTAAAAAATAAAAGAGCCAGCAAAACTATGCCCCCCATGTATTTTTTTTCCAGCATATCTATCAACACATCTCTGCCCTGCGATAATTGCCAAAAGCAAATAAAGGTTGCTATTAAAAAGATTACTGCAGGAAAAAGAAACCAGATAATTTGTAAAAAGGCAGTAAAAAGCCGCAAAGGGTTTCTAAATATTCTCCACAAAAACCTGAAGAAATGCCACACGGGAATTAATAAATTCCAAAACCGGTGAAATATCCTTGACATAGCATAAAGTTTAAGCAGTTAAGATACTCAAACAATAAAAGCTTTGCAATACCATAAAGTGGTAACGGTAATTATTATTTTACTGCAGCATTTAAAGTTTTCCATAACAGGTCTTTTAACTCCTGTAAACCTGTGCCGGTTAAAGAAGAAATAAAAACATGCGGAATTTTTTTCGGTAATTCTTTTGCAATAGCTGTTTTTAATTCCTCATCCAGCATATCGCTTTTGCTTATTGCAATTACAAAATCTTTTTGCAGCATTTCGGGGTTGTACTCCTTTAGCTCATTATATAAAATGTCGTATTCTTTTTTATGGTCTTTACTGTCGGCAGGTATTAAAAATAATAAAATAGAATTGCGTTCGATATGGCGTAAAAAACGATGGCCTAATCCTTTACCTTCGGCAGCGCCTTCAATAATACCCGGTAAATCGGCAATGCAAAAACTTTTTCCATCACGGTATTCTACCATACCCAATTGCGGAACAATTGTAGTAAAAGCATAGTCTGCAATTTTTGGTTTAGCTGCAGTAATGCGGCTTAACAAAGTAGATTTACCAGCATTGGGAAAACCCACCAAACCCACATCGGCTAAAACTTTTAATTCTAAAACTTTCCAGCCTTCTTCACCATCTTCCCCGGGCTGTGCATATTCGGGTGACTGGTTGGTGGCAGTTTTAAAATTGCTGTTGCCCAATCCGCCACGGCCACCTTTTGCAAGAATTACTTCCTGCCCGTCTTCTAAAATTTCTGCAACAACCGTATTGGTTTCTTCATCTTTAGCAACAGTACCCAACGGCACTTCTATAATAATATCTTTACCGGTAAGGCCACTGCTGTTATTTTTGCTGCCATTTTCGCCATCATCGGCCAGTACATTTTTAAAATAACGCAGGTGCAATAAAGTCCATAACTGGCTGTTGCCTTTTAAAATAACATGGGCACCACGGCCGCCATCGCCACCATCGGGCCCACCCATTGCCGTAAGTTTGTTACGCATAAAATGCTTGCTGCCTGCGCCGCCATGGCCGCTGCGGCAAAATACCCTTATCTGATCTACAAAGTTTGATTTTTCTGACACGTAAAATATTTAAAGCGCAAAGGTCTGTAAAATTTAAAGAAAAATGGTGTATTAAGGTGTATTAAAAAGTAAATGTATTCTCTGGATAAAAGATTAAAACAAAACATTATAAAAAAGAATATTTTGGAAGGCAGCAATAAATATATAAATCATGTCTTGTTAAAAAAGAAAGATGCCAATAAGAAATTTATTTTTTACGTTATTGATAACAGGATTGTCTGGATTTTTAATGCAGGGCTGCTGTAAAGTATATTGTGGTATTAAAACATTTACTGTAAGATTTATAAATTATAAGGTTGCTGATATTGATACAGTGCTATATGTAAAATATGCAGCAAACGGAAGGTTTGATCAAAAAATTGACAGCATTTATGAATACCCTTATCCTAACCAGGCCGATACTATACATGCAGGGCTTTTAATGAATGTAGAGTATAATAAAGATTGGAAAATTAAATTATTGAGCACCGGCAGAGAATATAATATTACAGCAATACAAACCGCTAAAAAAAACTGCACCTGTGGCAGCAGTACTTACGAAGTAATTTCAAAATATAATTTAGATGGAATTAATTACAACACCGATATTTTTGATTTGAAAAAATAAATGATCATTTAGTATCATTCCATGTTTTATAATCAGCCGTTTCAATTTTATAATGCTCAGGTATTTCTCTTAACGGTTCACAAGCTTTCAAACTTTCGAATAAATCCTTAGGTAATTGCTGGTATAATTTTGTACCTTCTGTTTTCCACGCCACCATAGCATCACTCACTTCTTTAATTTTTTTTGCAGGATTGCCTACTATTAAACTGCGGCGCTCAAATTTTTCATCAGCCTTTATAAAACTTAATGCACCAACAATGCACTCCTCTTCTAAAACAAC
>NZ_JANPCM010000047.1:0-26095 GCF_031430955.1 Ferruginibacter sp. | reverse complement strand
GTAGAAATTTTAGGCTGCGGTATGGTGCATCCCAATGTTTTAGATAACTGCGGTATCGACAGTAATAAATACACCGGCTTTGCGTTTGGTATGGGTATAGAAAGAATTACCATGTTGAAATATCAAATAAAAGATTTGCGTTTGTTCAGCGAAAACGATTTGCGATTTTTAAAACAATTTACCAGTGCGGTGTAAAAGCCTTGTACTTCAATTCACAAATTTCTTATAAAAAAATCTACAATGAAAATTCTTATTTTTCTAACCCTGATTACATTATCAATTACTGTAAATGCCCAAACCGCCAACGTTACCTGGGGCGATGAATTTAAACTTAAAAAAGGGAGTACCGATTTGGAAGTAATGCATACCGATAACACCGGCGTGTATGTAAAAGAATCGCATTTTGCTTTAAAAAGTTATTTTGTAATTGGTGCTACAGTAAGAGAGTCGGCAACATTAACTAAACTGGATAAAGATTTAAAAGAAGCATACAGTAATAATTTTAATAAAGAATTAAAGGGTAAAGAATATGAAAGTTTTTTCTTCTTAAAAAATAAATTGTTTTTACTGGCTACAGATTACAGTAAAAAAGAAAAAACACTTACGCTTTTTGCTGCAGAAATAGATAAAGCATCGGGTGAGCTTTCAGGCGAATTTACTGAGGTAACCAGCTGGCAAAAAGATGATAAAAAAGAAGATATCAGTTTTAAAGCAACTTATAATGCCGACAGCAGCAAAATGGTTTTGGTAAGCACTATCGAAGGAAGGGAAAAAAATAATTATGAAGTGCGGCAGTTTGATGATAACATGAAAGCATTAGGTAAATCTATTGCCATAAGTAATGAATTTGATCCTAAAACTTTTCAGTTAGAAGATGTGGTTTATACATCTGCCGGCAATGTGGTTTTAATTGGCAGGGAGTATGAATACCAGGAAGGCAAAAAGAAAAAAAATAAATATTTAGATTTTAAAAATTACAACATCCGTATTTATAATAACGATGGTAAGCAGATAAAAGAAATTAACACAACCATTAACGCCAAATGGTTAGTAAGCACAAAAATAATGCAACTGCCTGCAAAGGAACTGGTGCTGGCAGCATTTTACAGCGATGAAAAAAGAGGGCGTGAAATTAACGGTATGCTGGTGCAAAGAATTAATCCGCAAACTGGAGATATTATATCAACCAGCCAAAAAGATATTAATACCGCTATGATAAGTACGGTAGAAGATGATAATGCAGACGATGATGATGACGAAAGCAAAAAGGAAAGAAAAGAAAGAGAGAAACTGGAAAAAATTCAAAATGAGGAAGATGGTTTTTCTAAATACATGCGCTTTCGAAATTTTATTTATACAGCAGATAAAGGCCTTATTATTCTTGCAGAAAAATATAACAGTTATACTTATACCACTACCACTTACCAGCCAGGATCGGGTACTATGCCAGGGCGGTGGACAACCACTACTTACCAGGTTTACGAATGCGGCGATATTATGATGAGCAAGATAGATGCTGCAGGAAATATTGGATGGTTGAATATTGCGCCAAAGCAACAACGTGAAGTAATTCAAACCAGCTCAGGAAGTGGCACCGGTTTAAGCTTTAGTTTTTTCAAAGGTGGATTTAACTGGCCATTTTATGCAGGCTATGGCGTATTACCAGGCACCAATTCGCTCAACATTATTTTTAACGATCATAAAAAAAATGATAATGTTTTGCAGCTTGGCCAAAAAGTGAAAAAGATAAGTTACTTCAGAAAATCGGAGTGCTTTGCCATTAATTTAAATACCACAACAGGAAAGTACACCCGCAGTAATTTATTCAGCAACAGGGATGTACCCACCGCCATGCCACGGCTAAGTTCTGTTTTAGGAAGAGATATGTATTTGATTGGAAAAGAAGACAGGATTTTAGGCAAAACAAAAATTGCAGTTGCCCGGTTAACTATAAAATAATTTTGTAAGCAATTAAAATTTTATATGGGGAAAAAAGTCCTCACTTAAATATCTGGAAAAATGAAAATTAATTTAAACAGGCATCTGCCTGTTTTTTTATGCTTAAAATTTAAAAAATATTCTTTGGCATTATAATTGAAAATTTGAGATTGCACATTGTTGCATCAAAATTTAATATTATGAAGAACAGTATTTTTAAAACAACTTTAATTGCTCTTGTAATTGCAGCTGGTTTTGCTGCCTGCTCGGTTTCAAAAGAAGCCAGAACCACTAAAAAAACAATTAATGGTAACTGGATATTACAAACTATTACCACAGAAGGAATTACAGGCATTGCAAAAACAACAATTTTTAACGAGGCAGAATTCAGCTGTTTTATTGGCAGCGAATGGAATTTTATTGCCAATAACAGTATGGGCAGCTATACCATTGTAGATAATAAAAAAGGTTGCCCTGCAATTAAAAGATTTATCCGCTGGAGCATTTATGAACCAAAAGACTCTGCCAAAGAATTTCAATTTAAAAGATTAGACGATAAAAAGAACACAATGGATGACGGCGCCGGTTACCGGCTAACTTTTACACAACTGGATAAAGACATGATGAAATTAAAAACCACCATCACTTTTAACGGAAACCCGGCAGCACTCACTTATAATTTTGTAAGAAAATAATTTTTAAATCTAAAATAATTTTTATGAAAAAAATATACGGAAAAACAATTTTAGTATCGGCAGCAATTGCTTTGATCATTTCAGGGTGCAGCTCAGTTAAAAAAACAAATAAAGCGCAACGTGGTGCTGTAATTGGTGCTGCAGGCGGCGCAGTAATTGGAGGTGTTATTGGTAATAATGTAGGGAATAAAAACAATACTGTTCTGGGTGCTGTTATCGGTGGCGTTATTGGTGGTGTTGCAGGAGGTATTATTGGTAATAAAATGGATAAGCAGGCTGAAAAAATAAAAACAGAAATTCCTGGTGCCCAAGTAGAAAGAGTGGGTGAAGGTATTATTGTTTCTTTCCCCGATAAAAATCCTGATGGTTCTAAAATGGGGGTGTATTTTGATTTTAATAAAGCTACTATCACTTCAAATTCTAAAATTGCCTTAGATAAATTAGTAAAGATATTTAATGAGTATCCTGAAACAAATATTTTGGTAGAAGGGCATACTGATGATAAAGGAACAGACAGTTATAATCTTTCCTTATCACAAAAAAGAGCAGATGCGGTGGGGGACTATTTAAAAAACCAGGGTATTGCTTCATCAAGGCTAACCATAAAATGGTATGGAGAAGCACAGCCAAAAGTTACCAATGATACAGAAGAAGGCAGGGCCGAAAACAGAAGAGTAGAATTTGGTATTACCGCCAACGAAAAAATGAAAGCAGAGGCTCAGAAAGAAGCAGGGAAGAATTAATCTTTTAAAATAATTAATGATGCATTGTTGTACAGCAACAATGCATTTTTTATGTATTAAACTGTTTGGCTGTATTTAAATGTTTACAGGAATAATATCTTTACCTTCACTTTTAAAATTATTTAGTTTACATGATTAACACTATTTGCGTTATTGGCGCCGGCACTATGGGCTGCGGTATTGCGCAGGTTGCTGCACAAAACGGTTTTTATACTTTGTTGTTTGATATTAATAATGAGGTGTTGCAGAAAGCAAAACCATCTCTGCAAAAAAACTTACAGTACTTATCAGATAAACAAAAAATTACTGCAGCAGAAAAAGAAAATATTTTCAACCGTATAAAATTTATCAGCGACACCAATGATTGTATTGCCGATGTTTTTATTGAAGCTATTGTAGAAAAAGTAGAAGCTAAGGTTGCCATCTTTAATCAACTGGCAGAGATCAATCACAGCGAAGTAATTTTTGCCACTAACACTTCTTCATTGTCTGTTTCGGATATACAGGCCAAAGTTATTCATCCGCAAAGAGTGGTGGGAATGCACTTTTTTAATCCGGCGCCAATAATGAAACTGGTAGAAGTGGTAAAGGGAAACCAGACAACGGATGAAGTAGCGCAAACAATTTATGAACTCTGCAAACAACTGAATAAAACACCTGTGCTTTGTAAAGATGCGCCGGGCTTTATTGTAAACCGTGTAGCCCGTCATTATTATTTAGAAGCGATGAAATTAGTAGAGCAGGGCATTGCAGGTTTTGAAACAGTGGATGAAATTATGGAGGCAACCGGTTTTAAAATGGGGCCATTTAAATTAATGGATCTGATTGGCATGGATGTAAACCTTGCGGTATCGCAAAGTATGTACAATGCTTTTGATAAAGCAGAACGTTTTGCACCATCAGCTATACAAATTGATAAAGTGGATAAAGGAGAATTTGGGAAAAAAACAGGAAAAGGTTTTTATCAGTATTAAGAAAGTAATTTTATTTTTTTGATTCCATATACCATATCGCCGCTTAACGAGACTGCTTTACTGGTTTCTTTTGAAAATAGTATTGATGAAATTATCAATGAAAAAGTAATTGCATTGCAGCAGGCATTTGCAAAAAGTAATTTTAAAGGATTTATTGAAACAGTACCGGCTTATGCTTCGCTGGCCATTTATTATGATGTGGCAACTGTAAAAAAAAATTATACTCCTGCCTCAACTGCATTTGAATTTGTAAAAAATTATACTCATCAATTAATAAGCGAAATAAATTTTACTACAGCACCACAAAGCAATCCCGTCACTATCCCAGTTTATTATAGTGGAGAAGATTTGGAAAATGTTGCATTGCTGCATAATATTTCTGCAGAAGAAGTCATCAGTATGCATACATCAAAACCATACCGTGTTTTTATGATTGGTTTTTTACCCGGCTTTGCTTACATGGGTAAAGTAGATGATAGTATTGCCACGCCACGTTTAGCAACGCCACGTACAAATGTAAAAGCAGGCAGTGTGGGTATTGCTGGTTTTCAAACAGGTATTTATCCTTTGCAATCGCCGGGTGGCTGGCAAATAATTGGGCAGACACCCATTAAAATTTTTGATGCAGCAAAAGATAATCCCTGTTTATTGCAGGCAGGAGATACGGTACAATTTATTTCTATCAGTAAAGATGAGTTTGAAAAATTAAATGAGTATTAAAATTATAAAGGCGGGAGTATTAGCCACATTGCAGGATGGTGGAAGAAAAGGCTGGCGAAGCAAGGGCATTGGCGGCGGAGGCGCAATGGATATTTTTGCAATGAGTATTGCTAATTATTTAGTAGGTAATGATGATGGAAACGCAGTGATGGAAATTAATTTTCCTGCACCAGAAATTTTATTTCAGCAGGATGCAATAATAAGTTTAACAGGCGCTGATTTTTTTGCCACAATAAATGAAACGGCTGTATCAGTCTGGAAGGCACTCTTTGTAAAAAAAGATTCTGTATTAAAATTTAAACAACCTGTACATGGAACAAAATTATATGTATCGGTGCATGGTGGCTTTCATGCAGAAAATTGGTTGGGCAGCTCCAGTACCCATTTAAAAGTTGGCGCAGGAGGCTATTTGGGAAGGGCTTTACAAAAAGATGATATCATAAATTTTAATAAAACTGATTTTTCCTGTAATGAAAACAAAATTTTGCCCTGGCATATTTCTCAACATGAACTTGATAAAAGTTACCTGCCACAAAACAAAATTCGCTGTATAAAAGGTATAGAATGGAACTTACTGGATGAAATATCTAAAAATAATTTTGAAAAAAATGAATTTATTATTTCAAATCAAAGCGACAGAATGGGGTATCGCTTAAATGGCAAACCGCTTTTATTACAACAATCAACAGAATTAATTTCTTCTGCAGTTGATGCAGGAACTGTTCAATTGCTGCCCGATGGCAATTGTATTGTGCTTATGGCCGATCATCAAACTACAGGTGGTTACCCACGTATTGCAAGTGTAATAAAAGCAGACTTACCAAAACTGGCGCAAATAAAACCGGGACAGTCTTTTAATTTTACAATAGTTTCGTTACAGGAAGCTGAAGAGGATTTACTGATCATGCAACAGACATTGCATGAAATAAAAAATGCCTGTCACCTCAACATAAAAAAATATTTGTAAATGTGATTGATATTAACTGCGATATGGGAGAAGGTATGGGCAACGAAAAAGAACTGATGCCTTTTATCAGTTCTGCAAATATTGCCTGTGGTTATCATGCCGGTGATGCCGCAACTATCAAGGAGGTCATAAATATTTGTTTGCAATACAACGTTAATATTGGTGCTCATCCTTCTTTTTTAGACAGGGAAAATTTTGGCAGAACTGCTATGCAATTATCTCCGCAGGAAATTTATACAATTATTACTGATCAATTAACAATAATAAATACAATTGCAATGGAATGCGGAGCAGCATTGCATCATGTAAAACCGCATGGCGCTTTATACAATATGGCTGCAAAAGATATTATTATTGCTGGCGCAATAGCAAATGCTGTAAAAGATTTTGATGAAAGACTTATTTATTTTGGGCTATCCGGTTCAGTTATGATTGCAGCCGCAGAAAAAATTGGATTGCAAACCGCTAACGAAGTTTTTGCAGACCGGACGTATCAGGCTGACGGTACACTTACACCACGTACCCAAACCAATGCATTAATAAAAGATAAAACTGCAATGCTGCACCAGGTAATACAAATGATAAATGAAAATAAAATAACAGCAGTTACCGGCGAACAAATTTTTATTAAAGCAGAAACCCTTTGTATTCATGGCGATGGAGAACATGCTGTAGAATTTGCAAAAACCATTCACAATAAAATTAATGAAGTATAAAAATATTTTTTCCGGTCCTTTGATGGGTGCAGCTTTCCTTATGGCAACTTCGGCCATTGGCCCGGGTTTTATTACACAAACCACTAAGTTTACTGCAGAGTTAAAAGCAAGTTTTGGTTTTGTAATTCTTGTTTCTGTATTAATGGATATTGGCGCACAATTAAATATCTGGCGCATCATCAGTGTAAGTAAAATGTATGCACAGGATGTGGCCAATAAAGTTTTACCCGGCACTGGTTATATTTTATCAGTGTTAATAATTATTGGCGGCATAGCATTTAATATTGGCAATATTGCCGGCGCAGGCCTTGGTTTAAAAGTATTAACGGGTTGCAGTGTACAAACCGGAGCTATCATCAGTTGTATTATTGCAGTTATTATTTTTATTTTTAAAGAAGCCGGAAAAGCCATTGATTTTTTTGCAAAATTATTAGGCTTGGTAATGATTGCATTAACCCTATATGTAGCTTTTCAATCGCATCCGCCAATGGCAGAAGCGGTAATTAAAACTTTTATTCCTGATACAATAAATGAAACTATCATACTTACAATTGTTGGGGGCACAGTTGGCGGTTATATCAGTTTTGCTGGTGCACATCGTTTACTGGAAGCGAATATCTGTGGACAAGAAAATATCAAACAGGTTTCTAAAAGCGCTGTATCTGCAATTTTAATTGCATCTTTAATGCGCCTCATTTTATTTGTTGCTGCATTGGGTATTGTATGGCAGGGCATAACGTTAAGTGCAGAAAATCCTGCTGCTACAGTCTTTCAATCTGCCGCAGGCGAAGTGGGCTATAAAATTTTTGGTCTGGTGTTGTGGAGTGCGGCAATAACATCAGTGGTGGGTTCTGCATTTACATCCGTAACGTTTGCAAAACTGTTGCATCCTGCTGTTACAAAAAAATTTCGCAGCATAATAATAACCTTTATTGTTTTTTCTACGATTATATTTTTAATTGTTGGCCAACCCGTAAAAGTTTTAGTAATGGCAGGCGCTGTTAACGGATTAATATTACCTTTTGCACTGGCAATAATTTTATTAGCAGTAAATAAAAAAAATATTACCGGCAGTTACAAACATCCGGTGTGGCTTTCCATTGCAGGTTGGGTTGTTGTGGTAGCAATGGCGTACATGGGCATAAAAGCAATAAGCAACTTATTCATTTAATATCTTTATAAAAATAATTGTATGATATTGGTTACAGGCGGCGCAGGTTTATTGGGAAAAGAACTGATTACGCAATTGCTTGCACAGGGCAAAAAGGTAAGGGCTATTTATAATAAAACACCGCTCCCAAATTTTAATTCAAATAATCTTGAACAGTTGCAATGTAATATTTTAGATGTGGTGGGTTTGGAAGAAGCGATGGCAGGTATTGAAGAAATTTATCACTGTGCAGCCATTGTTACTTTTAATCCAAAAAGAAAAATGGAAATGTTTAAAATTAATATTGAAGGCACTGCCAATGTGGTAAATATTGCCCTGGAAGCAGGGGTAAAAAAAATGTTGCATGTAAGCAGTGTGGCGGCATTGGGAAGGATAAGGGAAGATGAATTGATTAACGAAACCATGAACTGGACCGAAGAAACCAGTAACAGTAACTACGGGCAAAGTAAATATTTAGCCGAGCTTGAAGTTTGGCGTGGTATTGGCGAAGGATTAAATGCAGTGATGGTAAACCCGGTTGTTATATTGGGTGCAGGCGACTGGAACAGCGGCAGTTCAAAATTATTTCAAACGGCATACAACGAATTTCCATGGTATGCAGAAGGCACTACAGGTTTTGTTGATGTAAGGGATGTTGTAAAAATAATGATGCAGCTAATGGAAAGCGATATTACTGCACAGCGGTTTATTGTAAGTGCCGAAAACAGAAGTTACCGGGATGTTTTTAGTTTAATGGCAAAAGCATTTAATAAAAAACCACCGCATAAAATAGTAACACCGCTTATTGCAAAAATTGTTTGGCGGCTCGAGGCTTTAAAAAGTTTATTTACTAAGCAAGATCCGTTGGTAACAAAAGAAACTGCCAAAACAGCATTGGCAAAAGTTAATTTTGACAACAGTAAATTGAAAAAATATTTACCGCAATTTAACTACCGAAAAATTGAAGAAACCATTGCAGAAACCTGTGCGGCATTTCAACATAAACTTAACAAGTAGCCCGTTAACTTTGTAAAATAAAAGTTAGTTATGTTTTCTTAGTTAATCTGTACAAAAAATATCATATGAAAAAAACAATTCTCTTTGTAGCAGCAACTTTATTATTAGTTACTGCTTTTGCTCAATCTTCCTTTTATATTTCGGGTAAAGTAATTGATGCGGTAACAAAATTACCATTGCAGTCAGCATCGGTATTTGCACAAAATACCACACAGGGAGCAGCGACTGATGCAGCAGGTAATTTTAAATTAGGATTGCCCAATGGCGGTTACGATTTGGTAATTACTTACACCGGTTATCAAACAGAAACAAAAAGAATTTCTACAGCTGATGCAGATAATAATATGGTTATTGAATTGAAACAAAAAGAAAAAGCCATGGAAGATGTGGTAGTAAGATCCACCGGCGAAGTAAAAGATGGCTGGGAAAAATACGGCGATTTCTTTTTAGAAAACTTTATTGGCAAAACTGAAAACAGTAAATTATGCACCATAAAAAATAAAGATGCCATACATTTTTATTTTTCTAAAAAAAGAAACCGTCTTAAAATATTAGCTACCGAACCACTAGAAATTACAAATGAAGCTTTGGGCTACAAAATAAAATATACAGTGGATTCTTTTACGTATGAGTATAACACACAGGTAAGTTTGTACACCGGCTATCCTTTATTTACCGAAATGCAAACCACTGATACTGCTAAACAAAATTTATGGGCTGCTGCAAGGCAAAAAGCTTACAAAGGTTCATTGCTGCATTTTATGCGAAGCCTGTATAATAAACAATTAAAAGAAGAGGGATTTGAAATCCAGTTTTTGATAAAGGATAATGAAAAAGAAAATGCCGTGCCCCTGCTTAATTTTTATGGCGCCATGAATTACAGTAAAGACGACAGCACCAATACTGCAGAAGTAATGCCCAACCAAAACGACGTGGTAATAATTTATACAAAAGAAAAGCCCGAGCAAAATTATTTAGCTGCCAATGCAGATGAGCCTGTGAAATTTCAATTATCAATTTTATCTTTTGTACCAAAGCAATCTATAATTATAGAACAGAACGGTTATTATTTTGAGCAAACAGATATAACCGTTAACCAGTACCTGGGCTGGAAAAAAATGGCCGATATGCTGCCCTATGATTTTAAAAAAGATTGATTTTACACAGTTATTGGTTAAAACAGCACAGTTACAAAAATAATACAGCATTGTTTTAAAACTTTTGTTTCTTTAATCATTAAAGGAATTTTATACTTCCTTTTTTACTCTATAAGAGTTTTTAAATTTCGTTTGAACAAAGTACATCCGTACAGTATAATTGCCCCCGGTTGAAAAATCGGGGCTTTTTAATTGAATGTAGAAATTTGCACAGTTATGGGCTATAAGCGCACACTTACAAAGTTTATATTGCTAAAATGAATCTTATTTTCATTCTTTACAATCTAATAAAAAAATATTTCAAATTAAAAGTAAAAAAATGAAAAACAATTTCTCAAAAGTATTTACCTTCTTTTGTATTATTACAGCATTACTATCCTTTGCTTTGTTATCATCAAGTTGTAAAAAAGAAACAATTATTAAAGAAGTATTTCATGATACAGTCATAATCAAACATGATTCGATTATTACCAGGTATGATGTTTTAAAATGGATGCCCAAAAAATGGACTTTAGCAAACGATGAATTAGAGCAATATTCAGGAATCACCCTGACCTCAAAAAAACAAAACAGTTATAATGGTCTGGGTTTTTATCAGGAATATAAAACTAATGGAACTACTACCTTTAATGATCTTGGAGGAGTTTCCAACGGAACATGGGAATTATTATCGGACAATTATTTTGTTTTAGATAAAAGTACATCGGGAGAGCGCTATTATTATATTTTAAGCATTTCGGAAAAGAATTTAGTTATTAGGGGACCATTTAGCAAAACAAATGGCCTTTATTCAAACTTTTTGGTTACAACTTATTTAAAATACCCGTAATCAAACTTTAATTCTTTTGCTTGAATGAACTACATCTGTATATTATAAATGCCCCTTTTAATAAAATCGGGGCATTTTTATTACATTCACTTAAACTAAGAAACAAATATTTTTTTTGAAAAAATCATTTCTATTTATTAACTTTTTTATCCCTTTGCTTCTTACTGCACAGGAGTTTAATTATGTACATTACGATACAAAAGATGGACTTGCTGGTTCAACAGTGTACAGCATGTGCCAGGATAAAGATGGTTTTATGTGGTTTGCTACAGAAAATGGGTTGAGCCGATATGATGGTACATACTTTAAAAATTTTTCAGTAAAAGAAGGGCTGCCAGATAATGAAGTGCTAAAAGTTTTTGCAGATAGTAAAGGAAGGGTGTGGATTGGAACTTTTAGCAAAGAATTATGCTATTACTTTAAAGGCAAAATTTATAATTATGAAAATGATAGTTTGATAAATAAAATAAAATCAGATAGAAATGTTGAGGCTATAATTGAAAACGAAAAACATTTTTTAAGTTTTTCATTTCGTTCTTTTATTATTATTATCACACCAACAGATAGTGTTATAAAATATAAAATTGATGAAATATGCATGGAGAAAAATGATGGAGGTAAAGTTTATAATTACTGTGGAAAAATAAGGTTGGATATTACAAATAGAAGCGTATATGATTTTAATCCTCTTAATTTAATTTGGGAAAAAAGGAATGGGTATAGCAAATCATCAACCAGAATAGACTCAAGTTCGGTCTCTGTTAAATATGATAGCATTAGAAATATTTATACTGAGATTTCATTTCCAGGGAATATTTTTTTTACTGAAATGAAATACAATTATCCTGAATATTTGAATACTACGGATGGTGTATGGTCGATTGATACTATTAATCTTAAACTTGACTACCATTACCTAACTGGAAAAAAAATTACCCGTACCGTAGAAGATAAAGAAAAAAATCTTTGGTTTTCTTCTTTAGGAGACGGGGTTTATAAATTACCTTCAAGAGCAGTTCAAACAATATTCACTAAAAAGAATAAAGAAAAAGGAGTTTATTCTATTTCAAATTATTCAAATGCAGTTTTAGCAGGAGGAGAGTTTAGCCAGGCAATGCTTGTAGATAAAAATTTTAAGATCATTGAATCTAATTATAAGAACAATCAACAGTTTACTAAAAACGATCCCGGTACTAACCGTTTATTTTCAATGAAAAGTATTTCAAATTCAATAACAATATTAGGGTTTGATTTATTCCTTGTTAAGCTAGATAAAGATAAAACGACATTTAATTATGTATATCCTGTTAAATCGGTAGAAAAAATAAACAACGATTTCATAATTGTAGGCACATCTGCATATGCTTTTAAAATACGCCTTAAAGATTTACAAATAACTGATACAATCTGGAGGGAGCGTTGTACAAAAGTATTTTATCATAATAACAATTATTACATTGGTACATTAAAAGGTTTGTACGAAATAAGAGAAGATAAAACCTATACTTATCTGGGTGATTTGCACCCTGCATTGAGCCGCCGCATTACTGATATTAAAAGTGCAGCGGACGGCACCTTATGGATAACTACAAGTGATAATGGTATTGTTGCTTATAAAAATGGAAAAGTAATAAAAATTATTACCGATATAGAAGGATTAAGCAGCAACATCTGCAAAACAATAATTATTGAAGGCAATGCGTTGTGGGTGGGTACCGACAAAGGCATTAATAAAATAAACACCACTAATGGGCAGTACAATATTATTAAATACAGCACATCCGATGGGTTGCCCAGTAATACCATTAATGCTTTGTATGTAAAAGATAGTATTGTGTGGGTGGGTTCGCCTGCAGGACTTACTTATTTTAAAGAAAACAGTATTTCAAATTCTTCTATCTGCAATTTACAAATGCTGGGCATATATGTTTCGGGTAAACAACTTGTTTCTGATTCTTCTTTTAAATTATCTTATAAAAACAACAATGTAAATTTTGAATATGCAGGGATTTCTTTCCGCTCGGGGGGAGAAATAGGTTATCATTACAAACTTACCGGCTTAAATAATGAATGGAAAACCACAACTGAAAATAATCTTGATTATAAATCTTTGCCGGCCGGCGATTATAAATTAGAACTGTATGCTGTAAATAAATACGATATAAAAAGTAATACTATTACTATTAATTTTTTGGTACAAGCACCTTTTTGGAAAACAATTTGGTTTTATGTTTTAATGGCAGCAGTTATTATAACTGCAATTACTATTTTATTTAACTGGCGGAATAAAAAAACAAAACACCGTTTAGAAGAAAAGAATAATTTTCAAAAACAATTTGCTGTGCTTGAGCAGCAGGCGTTGCAGTCGCAAATGAATCCGCATTTTATTTTCAATTGTCTTAATTCTATACAGCAGTATATCCTTACCAACGATAAAGAAAAAGCCAATCAATACCTTACAGATTTTGCTGCACTCATCCGTCAAACATTAGATATATCTTCTCAAAAAACAATTACTGTTGCAGAAGAAGCTTCTTATTTAAAAAAATATTTGGACATGGAGCGTATGCGGTTTGGTGATACCTTTAAATATTCTATTTACGTTGCCGGCGAAGTAAAAGCTGATTATGTACAAATACCTGCATTACTGCTGCAGCCTTATGTAGAAAACAGTTTGCGCCATGGCATTCGTTATAAAACAGAAGGTGGGGGAAAGATTGAAATTTCTTTTTCTTTAAAACAGGATAATTTGCACTGTATTATAAAAGATAACGGGGTTGGCAGGGATAAAGCTGCTGAATTTAAAAGTAGACAGCATATAGAGTACCAGAGTAAAGGCATGAGCTTAACCGGCAAAAGAATAGAATTACTGAATACTATAAATGAAAGAAAAATTATTGTAACAGTAACCGATCTGTTGAAAGAAAATAATAGCGCAGCAGGCACATTAGTAGAAATAAATATCCCAGTATAAATTATGCAAACAATTTCTGCAGTAATAATTGATGATGAACCGGGCAATATTATTACCCTTTTGGAACTGGTAAAACAATACTGTCCCGATGTATTTATTAAAGGAACGGCTCCCGATCCCTTAAAAGGTTATGAATTAATAAAACAATCGAACCCCGATCTTGTTTTTTTAGATATAGAAATGCCCTACGGCAATGCGTTTGATCTGCTGGATAAGTTAGCACCCGTTTCTTTTGAAGTAGTTTTTATAACAGCTTTTAATGATTATGCAATAAAAGCTTTTAAATATGCGGCCCTCGATTATCTTTTAAAACCGGTAAATATAAATGAGTTAAAGGAAGCAGTTAATAAAGTAAGTAAACGGTTGGAAGAAAGAACAGTTAATAACAGGATTAATACTTTGCTGGGAAATTTTAAAGCAGAAAATGCCATTACACAAAAAATTGCATTACCTGCTTTTGATGGATGTTACTTTGAAGACATCAGCAACATAATGTATTTACAGACCGAAAACAGTTATACTTATATTTATTGCAAAGGAAAAACAAAACTGCTGGTAACAAAAAATTTAAAGGATTTTGAAGATATATTACCATCTGCTTTGTTCTGCAGGATCCATCACAACAGCATTGTTAATATAAATTTTGTAAAAAAATATTCAAAAGGCCGGGGCGGACATGTACAAATGGAAGATGGTACCACCGTAGAAATTTCTGTAAGAAAGAAAAGCGATTTTTTTGACAGGTTTATTCAATAATTTATTTTCCCATAACTTTTTCCCACAACTGCGGTATTCTTTTTACCCAAATCATTTCTCTTTTTACAATACCGGCTTCCTGTGCAGGCGCACCCCAGTAAGTTTTGTTACCATCTAAATCGCCGCTTACGCCGGTTCGGCCAAGTAACACTGCATTTTCTCCAATGGTTAAAGTTTTATTTACAATAACACCGCCCCAAAGAATTACCCCATCTTTAATAGTAACCACTCCGGCTACCACCACACTTGCAGCAAACAAACAATTTTTTCCAATAACAGTGTCGTGCCCAATATGAATTAAGTTATCAAATTTTGTTCCTTTACCAATCCTGGTATCGTGGCTTACGCCTCTGTCGATGGTGCAGCCGCTTCCAATTTCTACATCATCTTCTATAACCACTCTTCCGCAACTGGGCATTTTTTTATACCAAACTTCACGATCTTTTTTGGTATTATAATAAAAAGCATCGCTGCCGATTACAGTTCCGCTTTGTATAACAACGTTATCTCCAATTATACAATAATCCATAACAGATACATTAGGATGAATGATGCAATTTTTTCCAATGCTCACATGGTTACCAATAAATGCAGTGGGATAAATAAAACTGCCTTCGCCAATTATTGCGGTATCGCTTTTTGTTTTTACTGCTCCTTCAAAGGGTCGAAAATGTTTTGCAATTTTACAGTACGCTTCAAAAGGATTATCAATAATCAGTAAAGCTTTTCCTTCGGGTATGGGTGCTTCTTTATTTATAATTATAAAACTTGCAGCACTATTAATACATTTTTCATAATACTTTGGATGATCAACAAAAACTAAATCGCCCTGTTCTACTTTGTGTATTTCATTAATGCCTGTTGCATTTGAGTTTGTGTTGCCTAAAAGTTTTGCACCAATAAATTCGGCAATCCATTGTAAAGAAACCGGCGAAGGAAATTGCATAAAAATAATTTTCAGCAAAGGTAATGCGGTTTGCATTTTATCCGGCTTTTGTTGTAAAATGCTTAAAAAAGGCATTATTTAACTTTTAAGCCAATAAATTTTAAAAATATTTTTTACCCAAAAAACTTACAAACGTTGCGCTGTATTTAATAATTTATGAAGCAGGGAGAATAGAAAATAATTTTTTTTTAATGATGATTAAAAAATTGCATCCTTTGAAAGTATAGTAAAATCAATACTTTCAGCAGTTTAGTAATTTGTATAAATATTTATTTTTAAAAATTAATTTCAATATTTGCCAACATTTCATTTTTTGTCTTGTAAAAATTAAACGCCATTATCCACAGCTATATAAAAAATGTTAATAAAATTTTTTGGAAATAATTTTATGTTAGCAAAAATTCTTTTTAATATTGTGTAGGGAATTTGGTTCCTGGTACTTACTAACCCATCTATATAACAAAGCCTGGCTATTAAATGTCGGGCTTTATTATTTTTATCAAGGGCTGTTTTTTAAATTTGTTGTAATAAAATAAATACTAAAAATGTTTAGTGATCTTAAAAAAAATTTTATCATCAGCACCGATAAATCTAAAATAGATATTGCAGCAGTGCATAATTATTTAAGTAAAGAAAGTTACTGGGCTAAAAATATTTCTTTAGAAATTGTAACAAAAGCAATTGATGGCGCTTTTTGTTTTGGTGTTTATAAAAAAGAAACAGCAGGTGCGTTTACACAAGCAGGTTTTGCAAGAGTAATTACTGATAAAGCAACCTTTGGTTATTTAGCAGATGTTTTTACAATTGAAAAATATCGGGGCATAGGTTTAAGTAAATGGCTTATGTATGAAATTATGAATCATCCGGAGTTGCAGGGTTTCAGGGGGTGGATGCTGGGTACAAAAGATGCACATGGCCTGTACGAAAAATTTGGATTTAAACTTTTGCAAAATTCCGAAAGAATAATGCGCCTTAGCTTATTAGATGCATATCCCGAAATTAAGGATGCTGTATTGGAAACCTGAAATCAAATACGGGGGCAATAAAAAAATATTTCTATCCCACAGTGTTAAACAATTTCAAATTCTAAATTTCAAATTGTTATCTTGCAGTAAATAATAATATCATATGCTTAAATCAATGACCGGTTTTGGAAGGGCCGAACAAACCGTGGGTGAAAAAACCTTTTTAGTTGAAATAAAAGCCCTAAACGGAAAGCAGCTGGAACTGCAATTAAAATTACCCCCTCTTTTAAGGCCGTACGAGTTTGAAATAAGAAATACTTTGCAGGAAAATTTAGTAAGAGGCACCATCGACTGTTTTATAAATATCAAACAAAACGGCACTACCAAACCTGTTAATATAAATACCGATTTAATTAAAGCCTATTACAGGCAGATAGAAGAACTGGCCGGCGAACTTAAAATTGATACCAATTCTGTTTTAAGTGCTTTACTCCGTTTGCCCGAAGTGGTAACACCTACCAATGATGTTTTAAACGAAACTGATTTTACAGAATTTAATAAGGTTTTAATTTCAGCATTAAATAATTTAAATCTGCATCGAACCGAAGAGGGTGCAGGGCTTGAAAAAGATTTAATAAAGCGGATTGATAAAATTAAAGAGCAGGAAGAAGCAATTTTATTGCTGGAACCCAACCGTAAAAAAAGAATTGTAGATGAAATTAACCAACTGCTGGAAAAAAATGTGGGCAAAGAAAATATTGATAACAACCGCATGGAGCAGGAGTTGATTTATTACATGGAAAAAATAGATATTCATGAAGAACAAATTCGTCTGCGCCAGCATTGCGAATATTTTAAATCTATTTTGCAGGAACCGGAAGAAGGCAAAGGGAAAAAATTATCTTTTATTTTACAGGAAATTGGAAGAGAAATAAATACCACCGGCAGTAAAGCATATGATGCCGACATTCAAAAATGTGTGGTAAAAATGAAAGACGAACTGGAAAAAGCAAAAGAGCAGGTGTTAAACGCATTGTAATATATAAGCAATAGTTATTTTTGCAGTATGATTTTTAAAAAATCGAAAAAGCGGTTCTATTTAAACCAGCATGCCCGGCAATTAGAAATTGCTTTTTGCCTGTTGCTTATTGTTAATTGCATATTCATTTCATCCTGCACCCAACTGGAAACTTTTGAAAAAAATACCAGCATTCCAAACTATCAATGGAATAGTAACTTTAAAACTGAAGGAAGTTTTTTAGTAACAGACACTGCAGCTACTTACAAGGCTTATATAGTTTTAAGGCATACCGATGCTTATAAATACAATAATATATGGCTTAATGTAGGCATTGCAGAACCCGGCGACAGCTTACATTTTAGAAAAGTTGATATGCAACTGGGTACTGATGCTGATGGCTGGGCAGGCTCCGGCATGAATGATATTTGGGAGATAAGGCAATTATTAATGATAAAGCGATTTACAAAAACGGGGACTTATAAATTTGCTATCAGCCAAATTATGAGAGACGATCCTTTACCGGCTGTAATGAGTGCAGGGATGAGATTGGAAAAACAATAAAATTAACAAACCCTCGTATCAGAAAAACATAATCTGCTCGTTTTAACAAAACAATTCTTTATTTTGCATATTATATTATTATGAAACTGAAAGTCCTTACCATTATATTTATTTGTGTGCTGGTAAATAAAACCAATGCACAGCGGTACGAATATGTACAACAGGGAGAAGTTGGAATAACCGCCGGCGCAGCACATTATTTTGGAGATATAAATACCAGGGCAGCTTTAAACAGGCCAAAACCGGCACTAGGCATTTTCTTTCGTAAACAATTTGGTAATTATGTAGGTATGCGTATTGCTGCGCATTATGCACAGGTAGGTTACAGCGATACCTACAGCAAAAACGATTATCAAAAGACACGTAACCTTAGTTTTAATTCTAACATTTGGGAACTTGCAGTACAAGGCGATTTTAATTTCTTTAAATTTTTACCCGGCGATCCTTATTATGCTTTTACACCTTATGTAACACTTGGCGCAGGTGTATTCAGTTACGATCCATATGCTTATTTGGATGGTAAAAAAGAATTTTTACGTCCATTGGGCACCGAAGGGCAAACTATTGGTTATAAAGGAAGAAAGCAATATAGTACCATGGCATTTTGTTTTCCTTTGGGCGTAGGCGTTAAATACAATATTAATGAGAAGATGAACTTGTCTTTTGAAATAACGCAACGTTTTACTACTACTGATTATTTAGATGATATAAGTACAACTTACATTGGTGCAGGCAGGTTTGCTCCTTTACCCAATGGCCAACCTTCTGCCGCAGGTTTACTGCAAGACCGCTCTTATGAATTAGATGCTAATAATGTTTTGGGTGTTGAAGGCAGACAGCGGGGATTCAGTAAACAAAAAGATCAGTACATTATTGCAGAAATTGGTATTTCTTTTAATATCAGCAGTTACAGGTGCCCAAGCGCAAACTAAAATAATTTTTCTTAAATCATATTCTAAGCCCCAAAAATTTCAGGGGCTTTTGTTTTGTACGTAAATAAATTTGTCTATATTTACAGTTCCTCCAAACAAATAAATGATGGCTTATCTCATCATTTTGTAACCCAGCCAAAGAGTAACAAACCACAATTCCTGCGAATTACAACAGCGCAAATCCTTTTATTTCTGTGATTGAACCATAGTTTATCTCACCACTAATAAGTTAACTATGGCGTTCATTCGCAACTGCGTTATTACAGCAGTAATTGCTTTATGTATTGGATACAATACAAAAGCACAAACAGTTTATTATCCGGCTGGTTCATCTCCGCTGCTAAAGGCAACAGCCCAAGACGCTGCTTTACTTTTGCAAAAAGCAATAGCAGGTAGCCAATTTAACACCCAGGTTTATACAACTTTGCCCACTGACGGTGTTATTTTTATTTATGATACTGCTATTTCAGATAATCAGGCATGCAAAACAATCAGTAATGGTTTAGATTGTATAAAATTTACCGCATCAGATGATAATGGCCTCCACTTTGGAATTTATCAATATTTACATCAGTTAGGTTTTAGGTTTTATCAGCCAGGAACTGCCTGGGAAATTATTCCAACGCTTTCATCTGCGTATAAAAAATCGGATACAACTTATACCTGCAGTTATAAATATAAAACATGGTTTATAAGCGGCGGGCATAGCCGCTGGGCAATGGACAATAACACTGCTTATAACTGGGATAGCTATTTTGGCGAAAATGGACATAACTGGGCATTGTATCAAAGGCGTAATGGTATGCTGGGCAGTTCTGGTTTTACAGGGCATCGTGGCGATTTAATGAGTGGAGATTATTTAAATACCCTAAAAGATAACCCTTGTTATGTAGCTAATTTCAACGGTTCCAGGCAAGCTAATAGTCAATCTGTACCCGATATTTTTAATAATGCGGCAAAAGAATTATGGGCAAATACTATAGAACAAAAGTATACCCAGTATAAAAATACTATTTACAGCAACACAACTCTCTACGCTAACTTCTACCATAATTTTAAATATTACTATAATCATATTGGTATAGAAGTACCAGATGGAGCTTTGTGGGGTAACTCGAAAGATAATGATGCCTGCAGTGCAGTTGACTATCCCAATGAAAGCGACCAGCATTTTACTTTAGCTAATTTTACTACACAAAAAATTGCGGCTAAATATCCTGATAAACATTTTCAGGTATATGCTTATTCGGGCCATGCCAATATCCCATCTGCTTCAATAGGTATCAATAAAAACATAGATGTACAATTAATACCAGTGGTATATCAATTTGAAAGCAGCACTAATGGATTAAGAAATCGTTGGTTTAAAAATTATGCAAATATTTCAGAATATCATTACCTGAATCTTTCTGGCTGGAGTGGAGAAACACCATGGTTTAATTGGAACGATTTAAAAACAACTTTACAAATTGCAAAAGATAAAAGATCGCAGGGGGTGGTTTGGGAAGCTTCACCAGCTAAATTTGGCAGCCTGCCTTATTTATTAGCAGCTAATAATTATTTAAAAGATGATATTGCTGTTGATAGTACGCTCCATGAATTTTGTAATGATATGTTTGCATCTGCTAATACAACAGTCTATAAAATTTTGCACATGTGGGGGACGGCAAAAACTGCTCCGGATAAATATAAAATGCAGTTGTACCTTCAGTTGCTGAATACTGCTGTACAGCAAACGCAAAATAAGCCGGATGTTGTTAAACAAAGAATACGTGAATTAAAAGCGTATCTACACTATATGGTTTTGTATTTTGATTTAGCAAATGATGATCAGAATAAACCAATGACAAAAGCACAAAAGGATGCAGCACTGTGTATTTATCTGGCTAAAACTAATAAAATGCAATTGGCAAACAGTTATTATCTTATAGCTACTATTGTTAGCAGATATGCTGCAACCACAGATTTTTATGCAAAATATAATGTTACTTCAGGAACGGCTTACTTAAATGGTAATTTACCTCTTATAACTGAAGCCGAAGTCGATAATAATTTTTTAGAGGATGTAAGTAAATATGGCAATCAAATTGAATTGTTTAAATTAGAAGAGGCGGATTATATCAAAACACAATTTAAAACTGCCAATATTGCTCCTTTAGCTAAAATTAATACCAAAATTTATTATACTAATGGTATTCATTACTACAATACAACCACGTTTAATATAATAGCTCCTGCCGCTGGTAGTTTTACTATTCAATATACCCCTACTTTTGAAATACAGGGAAAAGGGTTTATAAATTTTACAGTAGAAGCCCAAGATAAAATATTGGAGATAATAAAAGATTTTACTTTAGATAATAGTAACAAAGCCGGTACGCTTAAAATAGATTTGCCTGCCGCAGGAAATTATATTTTAACTGTTATTTCAAAATATAAATCCCGGATTGATTTATCTATAATTACTAATGGGAATTATTTTTATAAGAATGGGGCATTTCTTGGCAACAAAACAGAAGTCTACCGGGAAGATTTGTCCAGTTTGCCGGGATATTTTTATATACCCAATGGGTTAAGCAAAATTTATTTTAATATCAACAACAGTTTTGCAGATGGTAAATATGCTTCTGCAGATGCTGTAAGTAAAACTTTTGTAATAAAGGATAATAAGGGTAATGGTGTTGTGCCTCGCTTTGCATCATCAAAAGATTCTTCTTTATTTTATTTAGAAATACCGGAAGGTGCGGCGGGTAGTTTTTGGCAGGCAACCACTATGGCGCAGTACAATCTGCAATTTGTTAACATAAGCAATGTACTTTGGTATGCCGAACGTAAAACATGCAGCACACCTAATTTTTCAGCTGCAATTGTTAATAAAAACGGTAATTGTTTTACAAGATTAACTACCATAGAAAATGCTTCAGGTTTAAACTGGGAAGTAAATGATATGGGCCGTATTTTAATATACAACAATCAAGCAGTTGTTGATTTACCGGATTATATTTCTCCCAATACAGTAGTTACATTAACCAGTGGTACAGGTTGTGCTTTTTCAAGTCCACTTAATAGCAACAAAGAATATTTACGTGCCAAAGAGGTTTGCGCCAGCGGAGCTGCCATGGCAACTTTTCAAACTAATACCGTAACGCCGCTGATTTACCCAAACCCATCAACAGGTTTTTTTAATTGTATGCAAAAAGGGAATATTGCAATTGCGGATGAAATAATAATTTATAATACTCAGGGTAAGCAGGTGGGCAACTTTAAAAATACCAGCCAGTTTAACATTAGCAATGCAACGGCCGGTTTATACCTTTACCGCATGATAATAAATGGAGAAGTATTTAAAGGCAAATTAGTGAAGCTTTAAGATTTGCTTTAAAACGCCAATTACAACTAAATTTTATTACTTTTGCACCCCCAAGTCAGGCCCAGCGCCTGACTAATAGTTTTACGTGTTTATGAGCCAGAAGGATAAAATAAATATACAGCAACTACCAAAACACATTGCCATAATTATGGATGGCAACGGACGCTGGGCTAAAGAAAAAGGCGAAGACCGTCTTTTTGGTCATTTAAACGGCGTGGAAAGTGTGCGTAATATTGTAGAAGGTGCCGCCGAATTAGGAATTGAATATCTTACTTTATATGCTTTTAGTACCGAAAACTGGGACAGGCCAGAGTACGAGGTAACAGGTTTAATGGAGCTTTTGGTTGATACCATCCGCAAAGAAGTGCCTACACTTAATAAAAATAATATTCGGCTGCATGTTATTGGCGCCGTTGATATGCTGCCAGTTTTGGCTAAAAAGGAACTGGATGAGGCTATTGCAGAAACAGGTACTAATACCGGCTTAAATCTTATTATGGCATTAAGTTACAGCAGCCGCTGGGAAATTAATATAGCTATAAAAAATATAGCGATAGATGTAAAGCAAAATAATTTACAACCAGAAAATATTAATCAGGAAACTATTCAAAAATACTTGTGTACCAGCCAGTTTCCCGATCCGGAATTAATGATAAGAACAAGCGGGGAATACCGCATAAGCAACTTTTTACTGTACCAGCTTGCCTATGCAGAGTTATATTTTACCAATACACTTTGGCCCGATTTTAGAAAAGAAAATTTATACGAAGCCATTTTGGACTACCAAAACCGGGAACGAAGGTTTGGAAAGACAAGCGAACAGGTGAAAAGTTGAAAGTTTAATGTTGAAAATTTAGATTTCTAAACTTTTAACCCATAAATTTCTAAACCACTAAGATTAACAAATAGTTTTAATTAATGGGCTTAATTTGCCGCTCATAAAATACCAATTGATGCACCTTATTTACAAAAGGATTTTTTTTATCGTAACTGTCTTATTTTTTAGCCAAATTGCCAGTGCCCAGGTTGATCCTCCTGTTTCTGTTGACCCTGCTTTACAGGAAATATTTAATTCAAAAACACCTAAAGAATATACTATTGCAGGTATTACAGTAGGAGGTACAAAAGCTTTCGATCAAAATTTAATTATTTCTATTTCAGGCCTTGCAGTAGGCGATAAAGTTTTAATACCCGGCACCGATGTTTTTGGAAAAGCCATTGCTAAATTATGGAAGCAAAGCCTTATCTCCAATATTGAAATTTCATTTACAAAATTAGTGGACAGGGATTTATATGTGCATTTTGAAATAACAGAAAGGCCACGGTTAGCCGCATTTAAATTTGTCGGTGTAAAAAAAGGCGAAAGAGATGATCTTGAAACTAAAGTGGCATTGGTAAAAGAAAGAGTGGTAACAGAAAACATGAGATTAAGTGCAGTTGAAGCCATTCGTAAATTTTATTATGAAAAGGGTTACCGCAATGTAGATATTAGAGTGGAGGAGGAAGTAATGACGGCTTTAAATAATGCTATTTCATTAACTTTTTTTATTACTAAGGGTAACAAAGTAAAAATAAACTCTGTAAACTTTAGTGGTAACGAAACCCTGGCAGAGCAAAAGCTTAAAAAGCAAATGAAGGGCACAAAAGAAATGCCCCGGTTTACATTATACCCCATATCTGTAAAAAATCCTTACGGCGATTCTGCAAAAAAAATGACGTTTAAGGAATACATTAATAATGTTGGTTTTCTTTCCTTAACAAAAACAAAAGAAATTATTGACCCCTATGTTCGTTTAAAATTAAGTTCCGGAAAATTCAGCGATAAAAAATACACAGAAGATAAGGAAAGCGTACTTGATTATTACAACTCACAGGGCTTCAGAGATGTGGTAATTGTTGGAGACACACCAATTTATGACATGAAGGGCAATCTCAATATTTTTATTAAAGTAAACGAAGGCCGCAAATATTATTTTGGAGATATTACCTGGAAGGGAAATACAAAATATTCAGATTCTATTTTAAATGTGGTGCTGGGTATTAAAAGGGGCGATGTATATAATTTAGAATTATTAAACAAGCGCCTGGGCAAACAGGTATCTGCCGAAGGAGGCGATGTACAAAGTTTGTACATGGATGACGGGTATCTTTACTTTAGGATAGACCCTGTAGAAACAGCCGTAAATAAAGACACAATAGATTTTGAAGTAAGAATGAGCGAAGGGGCACAGGCAACCTATGGTAACATTACCATTTCGGGTAACGATAAAACAAAAGATTATGTTATACGCCGTGAGTTAAGAACTATACCCGGTGAAAAATTTAACCGTGCCGATATTATACGTACACAAAGAGAATTGGGCCAACTTGGTTTTATAAATGCTGAAAAAATTAATCCTAATGTGGTGCCAAATGCAGATAATGGTACTGTTGATATTAACTGGGAAATCGAAGAAAAATCTGCTGATCAATTAGAACTCTCTGCAGGTTTTGGCGGTGGTATCGGCTTAACGGGTACGTTAGGTATTACGTTTAATAATTTCTCTATAAAAAATATCCGCAAAAAATCTACCTGGGATCCTTTACCATCTGGTGATGGGCAAAAATTGAGCGCAAGGATACAGTCAAACGGTAAAGCTTTCCGTTCATATAATTTTTCTTTTACCGAACCATGGTTGGGAGGTAAGAAACGCAATTCATTTACTATTGGTTATTCTAATACAAGATACTCCAACGCCTACAACCAGTTTACAGGGCAGTATTGCAAATCTTGTGGTGATACTTCTTATGTAAAAACAAGCAGCTTCAGCATATCGCTGGGCAAGCAGTTAAAATGGCCCGATGATTATTTTAATTTAATTTATGCCCTTAATGTACAGCAATACAAATTAAAAAATTATCCAAATATATTTGCAGGGTTAAGCGATGGAACCTCTACTAACGTAAGTTTAAAAATTGCACTGGTACGTAATAGTGCAGGGCCAAATCCTATATTTCCAACCAGTGGTTCTAATTTTTTATTGAGCAGCCAGTTTACTTTACCTTATTCCGCTTTAGGAATAAGTTCTGGCTCGGCAACAAATCCATATGCATTACCCGAATTTCATAAATGGCGTTTTAACGGCGAGTGGTATGTGCCCATTGGCAGAGCAAGAGGCGCCGAAAAAAATAAACAATTTATTTTAAAAGCTGCTGCTAAATATGGTTTTATAGGAAGATATAATTCTAAACTGGACATTTCTCCATTCGAACGTTTTCAGTTAGGTGATGCAGGCTTAAGTAATAATTTTGCTTTGCTGGGTTACGATATTATTGCCCATCGTGGTTACCCGGTATATTCTTCATCCGACCCAAGGGTTAACCCTGATAATGTTTCATCAAACCAATATTTTACCATTTTTAATAAATACACCATGGAGTTGCGCTATCCGTTTAGCACCAGTGCCAGCAGCACTATTTACGGGTTGGCATTTTTTGAAGCAGCAAATGGCTGGTACGATTTTAAAAGCTATAATCCTTTTAAATTACGCCGTTCTGCCGGTGTGGGTATGCGTTTCTTTTTACCTATGTTTGGTTTGCTGGGCTTCGATTATGGTATTGGGTTTGACAGGTACAACCAGGCTGGCGGATTAAAAGGAGCAGCTAAATTTACGTTTATGCTTGG
>NZ_JANPCM010000046.1:0-1588 GCF_031430955.1 Ferruginibacter sp. | reverse complement strand
TAAATTTACATCGGCCTGTTTAATACCTTCGCCGCTATATGCAGCATGTTCGCTGGTGGTTCCATCAGGCATTTTTAAAATGGGGATATTGTTAGCAACATTCATCCAATCAGCATCGGCAGCAACACCTAAAATTTTTGCAGCTTCTGTTGCATACTTTAAGTTAGCCTTGGCGGCAGCGTTAGTAAAGGCATTGTTGTCAACATTCTCGGCCCACTCATCTGCAGCCACTACATTTTTTATATCATATTTTCCGGGGCCATTTCTTTCTACCCGGCTTGCCCAAAAATCCGCAGTGCTTTGTAAGATGGGCCAGCCTTTTTCTCTTAACCAATTTTTATCCTGTGTTACACAATAATAATTCCATGCGGCAATACCCACGCATGCAGTAATATGATGTTCGAACGGACCGCTTAATGCCCACACGGGAGTTTCTTCCACACCAGTTTCTGCACTCTCCCATGGAAACATGGCGCCTTTATATCCTTTACCAAATGCATTTCTTTTTGCAGCTTCCAATCTTTGGTAACGGTATTCCATCATACTCTTTGCCAGCTCAGGATGTAATTGAAGTATGGAAGGAAACATCCATAATTCGGTATCCCAAAACACATGGCCGTTATAACCCAATCCGCTTAATCCCATTGGGCTTGGACTGTTGGCTGTTCCTTCTCTTACAAAAGAATATAAATGATACAACATGCTGTGTACATCCTGCTGACTTTGTGCATCGCCTTCAATTGTTATATCACTCTTCCATAATTCCTTCCATGCATTGTTATGCATTTCAATCAATCGGTCTCTGCCCTGTAATTTTGCAAAAATAGTTAAGCGTTCCGCTTCGTTCAGCGGATCATCGTGATGTGCAGATGTTATTGAAGAACCAACAATGGAATACCGATATATTTCTCCGGCTTTTAATTTTTTTGTGAATTTCATCAGGTGCATATTGTTATCCCACATTTCGTGTATTACTCTCGGTTCGCTGCCATGTGCTTCGCTAAAAATAAATGCGTTGCTGGCACACATCAGTAATTTTCCGGTAGGGCTTTTTGCTGTAGAAGTTAATAAACTAATTGTTGTATGCGGCCTGTCAATTTCGTTGTAATAATTTTGTACCTCTTTTAAAGCATCAGGCGCTTCCATTTGCGAAGCACTGCCGAGATTGAAATCTTTTTTTGCGGTCACTGTTATATCCATCAAAACAGAATAAGGCAACTGCCGCAATGCATAATAAGTATAGCTGATGGTTGCCACATCTTTATAATTAAACGAAGTAGTAAAATTTGCAGTTTGCATATTTAAACCCTGCTGCATATTGCTTACATCCGCATTGCTCAATCTTCTGCCATCAACCTCCATATACATATTTAAAAGATTGAAACTTTTTAAAAAATTACTCACCCTTCCTCTTCCGTACAAATCATAAGCACCAGCTAGCACCACATCTTTTACTTTAAAAGCCTCTGGGCTGCTTACAATGCCAATCATACCGTTGGCAACAGTTACACCATAATAATTTTTTGAGTCAATATTGGAAGCTGTTATTTTCCAGGCATCCTGTGCAAAAGAAACAGCATAAAAAATA
>NZ_JANPCM010000045.1:0-2417 GCF_031430955.1 Ferruginibacter sp. | reverse complement strand
ATTACTGGCATTATCACCCACACAATTTTTTACTTTAAACCCTTTCTTCCATGTTTTATCACCACTCTCTAAATCTAAAATATTTATTTCGTCGGAGGTACGGTAGTATAAACCCTGTGGCACTACTTGTAAATCCCTGATCTCTCCTTTAATTGATAATGGTTTTTTGGTTACAGATTTTCCTGCATCCAGATCAATAATGCTGATGTAATTATCACCATCATCTTTTGCAGTAGCTAAAATTAATTTGTTCCCCACTAATTTGTAAGCACTAACGTCGCCTTTTAAATCTATTTCATCGCCCCATTTATTTTCACCTGTTGCAGGATCAATACATAAAATAGATGCCCTGTTTTTACCCGATGCAGATTTACGTTTTATTTTTCCCATCAATCCTCCGCCGCTGCCGCCCTGTGTAGCCTGGTCTTTTTGGGTTTTTTCGGTAGTGGTTACCAGCATACCGTGTGAGTCGTATAAAATATATGCCACCGGCGATTGCAGTTCCACTTCTTTTGTAAGCGGCTTACCATCGGCGTTATTATAAGCCAGCAGTACATCCTGGTTCCAGAAATACACTTTCTCTTTATTATTGTCTTTTAAAAAAAACTGTGCACTGGTTGATGTGGCACTGGCACTTAAATCAATATGCTTTCCTTTACCACCCATTAATTTTCCAAAGCCGCCTTTTTTATTATCTTCCATTTCCACCACAGGTTTTTCTGTTTTCATATCCACACTCCAAAGTACTTCGCCGGTTTGCTGATTAAGTTTATAAATGTTTTTTGTGGTTGCAATATAAATACCATCGTTTGTTGCCAACCCGTTAGATACCACTTCTTCGCTGTTTTTATCAAACAGTTTTAGTTGCTCCCATACTTTGCGGCCATCGGCAAGCGATACCATCACCATTTGAAATTTTCCTTTACTGCGTGAAGTACCATAAAACATCATGCTGTTTAATTCGGGTACATGGATGCGCTTTACCACATTGGCCAGATCAAGTTCTTTTGTATCGGCTACAACTTTGCCGGTAACCACATCAATAAGGGTATGCTCGGCACCTCTCATAAATTTATTTTTAATTAAAGCCGCATACGGAGTACCTTCAATGGGGTCGTAGTTTTCTTCTTTTACATCATCAAGATTATCTACTTTCCAGGTTTCTATTCCTGTATCAGGATTAAGGCCGTATAACGCATCGCCTGTGCACACTACTAAAATACCGGCATCGGATATCTGATACCATTTTACATTACCGGGAAATTTTTTTGTCCATTCTTTTGCTGGTTGCTGGGCAAAAATTACAGTAGCCATAATAAAAGTTACTGCAAGGGTTAACAATTTTTTCATTCTTAAAAGTTTAGGGTGTAAATGTGCAAAAAATAAAAGCCTGCCCAATACCCTGTGGTGGGTATTTTATAAATAAGTATGATCGATTGACTTTATTGCAATAGATTTTATACAGAAATATAAAAATCAATTAGAATTGATACAGGATGCTATAAATAAAAAAGGGCGTTTCAAAAAATGAAACGCCCTTTTTATTGTAATAAGATGCAGTAATATTTCAAAATCATTTTACATTCAACGCACCTTCTTCAGCATCTACCAGTGTTTTACCTGTAGCAACAGATGCCAGCATTTTAAAAAAGTTGATCATCTTATTGCCTTGGGTATCCCAGTAATAAGCACTAACCGGCGTAATTTTTATAAGTGATAAATTCGGATCATCCTTACCGCCCTGGAACCAGGTTTTTACCAATGGCGACCATAACTCTTCAACTTTATTTTTATCAAACAAAATTTCAGCTGTACCATTTACCACCATGTAGCTCATATTACCCGGGTGGCTGTAAAAAAGCTGCACATGATTATTTTCTTTTATTTCCCTGTTCTTATCGCTGTCCTTAGCACTAAAAAACCATAAGGTTCCATCCTCATCTACACCCTGTGTACTCATAGGCCTGCAGGTAGATCCATCATCAGTTTTTAAGTTGGTACAAAAAAGAGCAATATCAATATCCAGTGCCAGCTCTTTTAATTTATCCACTGCTTCTTCGTTCATTAAATTCTTATCCATAAAAATATTTTTTTTGATGATTGAATAATAATGAACGGAAAAATATATGCCAATAAAAAAAAGTAATTTCCAACTGCTTTGTTAAGCCAATAAACATTTTTAGGTACAATAGATTGTACAAAAGCTATGGCACTTAATACACAATTGCAGCAGTACGGGACATTTTTTTCCCAATTGTATGTAAATGCAAAAGGGCTGTTTCAAATAAATGAAACAACCCTTTTTATAAACTTTGAAAAAGTATTAGCCTAATGCTACTCTTTTAAATTCTACTAATTTTAAATCGGCATCTACACTCTTTAAATAATCAGCAACAGTTTTGCCATTATCTTTTACA
>NZ_JANPCM010000044.1:0-2938 GCF_031430955.1 Ferruginibacter sp. | reverse complement strand
GGGATGTGGCGAAAAATCTTATTGGCCGGTTAGGTTTTGTTGATTGCATGATTTATTTGTGGAACGATGATAAAACCAAAATGATTCAAAGGGCAGGTTTTGGTGCCAAAGGTTCGATAGAAGAAATAAAAGGCCAGCCCTTTGATGTAGTGCCGGGCCAGGGGGTGGTGGGTTACGTAATGCTAACAAAAGAAGCAGTGCTGATTGCCGACACCTCTGCCGACAGCCGTTACCGGCCCGATGAAATGACAAGATTAAGTGAAATAGCAGTACCGGTAATTTATAATAATGAATTGGTAGGGGTGATAGATTGTGAGCATCATGAAAAAAATTATTTTACTCAGCAGCAACTGCAAATATTAAATACCATAGCCACACTTATGGCCGATAAAATAAAATCTATCGAGGCCGAGCAATCGCTGCAGCAAAAGCAAATTGAAATGTACACTATGAATGAACAGCTTTCAAAAGCGAAATTAGAAGCATTACAAAGCCAGATGAATCCACATTTTATTTTTAACTCATTAAATGCAATCGACAATCTTATACAAACCAATCAAAAAGATAAAGCAACAACTTATCTTGCCCGTTTTGCAAAACTTATCCGTAATGTGCTCGACAGTTCAAAAAATGATGTGGTATCTTTTCAAAAAGATTTTGAAACATTGCAGCTGTACCTGCAGCTGGAACAGTTCAGGTGCAGTGATAAATTTACTTTTCAGCTGGAGGCAGATGAAGAATTACTGAACAGCGATTATAAAGTACCGCCGCTGGTTGTGCAGCCCTTTGTAGAAAATGCCATTCATCATGGATTATTAAATAAACAGGATGGAAACAAAACACTAACGGTTTCTGCAACACTGGAAAATGATTTTATTAAATATACGGTTTATGACAGCGGAGTAGGCAGGGCCAAGGCACAGCAACTAAAAAAAATTAATAAGCCCGAACATCAGTCTTATGGCATAAACATCACACGGGAAAGAATTCAATTATACAATAAAAACGACCAAAATAATGATATAATCATTGCCGATCTTTTTGAAAACAACGAAGCTTGCGGAACAAAAGTGGAAATAAGTGTAAAGATTTTTTAAAAATAATTAAACGACTTTATGATTAAAGCAGTACTGATAGACGATGAAGAAAACAGCATCAGTTCCCTTAAAGAAAAGTTGCTGACCAATTGTCAGCAGGTAAAAATTATTGCCTGCTGCAATAATGCTGCAAAAGGTATTGAAGCTATTGATAACCTGCAGCCGGATATTGTTTTTTTGGATATTGAAATGCCGGTGATGAACGGATTTGTAATGCTGCAGCAACTAAAATATAAAAACTTTGAACTTATTTTTACCACCGCTTACGATCATTACGCAATAAAAGCCATCCGTTACAGCGCCCTTGATTATTTGGTAAAGCCCATTGAGATTGAAGATTTAAAAACAGCCGTTTTAAAAGCAGAAGAAAAACGCAACCACTCTTACCCCAATCCGCAAATTGAGTTGCTGGTTGAACAACTCATAAACAAAAAAAATTCTTTTAACCGCATTGCCATACCCACTATAGAAGGTTTGCATTTTATAAAAGTAGAAGATATAATTTATTTAGAAGCCAGCAGTAATTATACCCACATTTTTACCACCGAAAAAAAGAAATACATTGCCAGCCACACTTTAAAAGATTTTGAAGATATGCTGCCGCCAGAAATTTTTCTCCGCATCCATAATTCCTACATCATCAATAAAAATTTTACTGAAAAATATATCCGTGGCGAAGGTGGCCAGGTAGTGCTCAGCAACGGCGTTACTTTAGATGTTGCTAAAAGAAAAAAAAGTGAATTTTTAAAGGCTATTGGTTATTAAATACCGTTTTTCTTATTTAAAATATGCGGACCTGTATAGTAGCGTCTTTACTTTTTAGTAAATAATTCTCTTGGCGCAGTGAGAACCTGACACAGTTGCATAACCATTCATTTTTACTCACCGCCCATGTAAGCCCCATTTCTGTTTGCCCGAAACCAGCGGTTAAGCTATCTTTTCTTCAATCATATTTTTATTGAATGCCCAACAGAGGTAGTAAGAAAAAAAATTTCATTTACTACCACGGGCTAATCCATTTCTGTAAGTGGCTCAATCTATCTTTAATTGATCTCCTGAAAGAAAGATTTTTGAGAAATCATTTCATTATGAAACTAACCATTTCAATTTTAATTCTGGCAGCCATTATGTTTTCCTGTGGTAACAGCGCACAAAAAAATGCTTTAAGCGATGCAAAGCAGCTTCAATCTGAAATAAAAAAAATGATGCCTGGATGAATACCCACTAGAGAAAAAGGGTGGACGATGACAGCGAAAATTAATGGCAGGCGTTGGGTAGCCGATACCATGATGCCGCTTGATGATGAAATCGGTAGAATTATTGGCGATAACAATGGTGAAGGCTTTGGGTTTCCGTATGACAGGAGACAAATAGAGGTTGGTAGAAAAGAAATATTCGGTCAGCACAACGCTGTTGACATAACAACACTAGAAGACGGGCAAATGGAATATTGGGCAGGTTATAAAGGAGAAATGGAAATTACTAAAGTTGAAGGCAATTGGGCAGAGGGGATATTTATTATTACAGGCAGTACCACAGACTCAAATAAAACTGTAGAAGTTACCGATGGCTTTTTCCGAATATCAATTGCAGGAAAAAAATAAATTCCCCTTATCAAAATAAATTTTTAAACCAACGCCCTGTTTAAAAAAAATTTCAATACTCAAAAAATTTAATCAAATGAAAAGTACATTTCCCCTCCTGCTACTGGTGTTTTTTTTGGGTTGCAACAATACTATTGCTGAAAAAGAAACCGGTTCAAAAAACAGTAGCCTAACTAAAAACGAAAGCCCTGCAGAGGATGCAGCATCATCAGCTTCCATAAAAATTTTTAAAAATGA
>NZ_JANPCM010000043.1:0-3449 GCF_031430955.1 Ferruginibacter sp. | reverse complement strand
CTGGTTTTTTTTATAAAGCTGTTGGCTATACGCAATAATGCCCGCCCACGTTCAGCATGGTTAAAGGAGATGAGAATATTGAACTGCCCTGCTGCTTTTGTCTTTTTTTCGGCAGCGTATTTACTGCGGAACACCCAGCCAATCAGGTCGAGTGCAGGGCCCGTCATAAAAGTGGTAACCAATGCCATTATTACCATCATGGCAAACAGTTCGGGTTTTAATACGCCCAGGTCGTAACCAATATTCAGCACTACCAGTTCCATTAATCCACGGGTGTTCATCAACGCACCAATTATTAAACTGTTCTTCCAGCTTTGGCCTACAAATTTTGCAGCCACAGCGCTGCCAATAAATTTTCCGGTTACGGCTACTATTATAATAAGGGCAGTTATCTTCCACAAATACGGATCGTTCAACAAACCAATTTGTGTACGCAGGCCGGTAAATACAAAAAACAAAGGCAGCAACACCACCAGCGCAATGTCTTCCACTTTTTCTACAAACATTTTTCTAAACCTTGCATTATCGGGCATTATAGCACCGGCCATAAAAGCACCAAACAATGCATGTATGCCAATTACCTCGGTGGCATAGGCCGACATGATGAGTGTTAAAAAGAACAGTGCAATAATACCTTTGCTGATATTTTCTTTTTCGGTGTACAGCTCACCCACACGTTTTAAAAAGGGGCGTATTATTTTTATCATCAGCAATACATAAGCAACAGCCAGTGCAATAGTATATAAAGCACTTACAAATGAGCCTGCTTTTACAATGGCAATTACGGCGGCCAGTATGCACCATGCAGTAATATCATCGGCAGCGGCACAGGTAATTACAATGGTGCCTAATCTTGTTTTATGTATGCCCCGTTCCTGTATAATACGTGCCAGTACAGGAAAGGCGGTAATGCTTAGTGATATGCCGGTAAATAATGCAAAGGATGCAAAGTTTATTCCTTCCGGTGCAAAATGCGGATAAATAAAATAGGCAAGGCCAATACCCAATGCAAAGGGAAAGATGATACTGGCATGGCTGATAACAACTGCTTCGTGTGCTTTATTCTTCAGTATTTTTAAATCGAGTTCCATACCTACCACAAACATAAAAAGTATTAACCCTATCTGGCTTAAGAATTGCAAATTGCCCAGCGATTGCGGTGGAAATAAAAATGCACTGAAGCCGGGAAAATATAAACCCACCAATGAAGGGCCTAATACAATACCCGCCACGATTTCGCCTATCACCGATGGCTGACCTATTTTTTTACATATCCAGCCAAACAATCGGGCCACCAGTATAATGGTAATGATCTGCGCCAGCAATAAAGCCAGGGGATGGCTTAAATTATTTACCAGCGCATCAATAAAATCCTGCCACTTATTTTTTCCTGCTGCTGTTACGGTAACGTTTCTGCCCTGCTGCAGTTTTGCACCCAGCAACAGCCCCCAATAGATGAGTGCAGAAAAACCGCCGATAACAAAAAAGTAAAATAGACTGTTTTTAATACGTTTCATGTTGCTGCTGCATGGCACAAATTGCAAGCCATTGTTTGCAACATACCAAAAAAATAATGCACTTCTCCATAAAATTTTTAATAGCAGGCATTTAAAACTGCTGATTAAATACCCGGCATTTACTTTGTACCTTAAGCTTAACACAAATTTATCACAGCTTTTTTTAAAATTAAGAATACGCACATTGCATGGCTGTATAGAGGTTATTATATTCTTATCGGATTACCTTTTTAGCAACATGCCCGGGAAGTTGCTACGGAGAAAACCTAAGCAATATACTGTGATAATTAATTTTAGCATTTATACATATAATTGCTGCCGGTGTTCACTAAAAAAAATTTTACGTTTAGATTTTTGTAAAACTTTCATGGTTACCTCACTGCCATCGGCTGCATATTCCTGCTGGTACACCTGAAAAAAATTATTTACGCCTTTTGAATGCAATTGGTTGTAAAAAAGAGTAGCATAGTTTACCACTTCATTTATCAGCTTACTGATTTTTACCGCAGGAATTTTTCCGGTAAGGCTTAACGGATGAATAGCTGCACGGTATAAGGCTTCGTTCCTTATCTTATTACCAACACCGCTAAATATAGCCTGGTCCATTAACACCTCATCAATGGTTTTATGTGCCTGTTTTTTTAAAAGTGTTTTTATGTAGGCTTTATCAAAGTTGCGGCTAAGGATATCAGTACGCCAGTCATATATTTCCTTTAATGGTTTTTGCAGCTTAATAGCTTTAACCACATACCCGTTTATTTCGCCGGTGGCAAATTCCAGGAAAAAAGAACGGTTTACTTTTTTTCTTTCATTAATAAGTATATCACCAAATAAGCCCAGGTGCACCCTAACGGTACCCGTAGAAAATACAAATAATAAATGCTTACCCCAGGTAATAATATCTATCAGTTTTTTTCCTTTTATCCATGCTGCAGACATGGCCCCGTAACCACCTGCTTTTTTTACAAGTTTGCCTTTAAAAGGCAGTAGTTGCTCTTTCAGGTGCAGTATAGAAGGTCCTTCGGGCATACGCTGTTTTTTAGACTATGTAAATTAATTATTAAAGATGATTTTAAAGCGATTTGTGAATCAATAACTTCATCTATAAATTTTTTATTTTTGTAAAAAGTAATCACTACTACTAAAATACCCACCACCCATATTGCATAAACCAAATAATACTTTTACATTTACCATCAACTAAAAACAAAAAAATGAAAAAAACCCTTTTACCAGCCTTAGCCTTTTGTGTTGTTCTTTTTTCCTGTAATAATAATGCTGCAAAAACTGAAACAGCCTCAACAGAAACAACCACATCCACTTTTAATTTAGACTCCGTTAAAACAGCCATTGCAGCCGGTAATGCAACTTTTGGCAGCGGTTTTGCCAATGGAGATTCTGCAGCTTTTGTAAGCCATTACACCAGCGATGCCTGCATTAGCCCCAGCAACATGCCTAAAATGTGTGGTACAGCTGCTATTGCTGCATATTTTAACGGTGGTTATAAAATGGGCATCCGGGATGTTAAAATAACTACTGCCGAAGTAATGGGTGGTAAAGATGCAGTGGTAGAAACAGGTACCTATGAAATATTTGCCGATAAAAATATGTCGCTTGATAAGGGCAAATTTATAGTTATCTGGAAAGAAGAAAATGGTAAATGGAAAATACACCGTGATATCTGGAACAGCGATATGCCTGCTGCAGCACCAGCTAAATAATTACAGCAATTTTATTTATAAAAAACCGGCACTTTATAATGCCGGTTTTTTATTTCTTTTAAACTTATGCTGGTTTGTTTTCCTGTTTTTCCGGATTTTTCAATTTTTACATATCATCACGGATTATCCCTTGGATAAATAAACCGAACAGAATCGGACAATACAGCCGAACCAAAAAAACCAATTGCCCCCGGTATTTTAGAGTTTATAA
>NZ_JANPCM010000042.1:0-7687 GCF_031430955.1 Ferruginibacter sp. | reverse complement strand
TTACAAAATCAGATTGTGCATTGGCAGGAATGGCTGAAAATTCAGATTGTATGGCATCAAATATTTTCTGTGCATCATCATCACAAAAAATATACACTTCTTTTTCGGTAAGTTTTAGTACAACATCCGGCACAAAAAAATGCATGTCGTCAAATCCTATTCCATCAAAATTGGCAGAAGATAATTTTTCTGTTTCGTTTTTTAAATCGTACCCGAGGTGGCCAAACAGCCAGCCATTATTTTCTTTATAAAAATCTTTTAATTTTTCAAATGCATAGCCATATTGTATTGTAATATTTTTTTTGCTTCCCGCTGCAAGCAAACATTCAAAAGCCGGGGCACTAAAATTATAATGCTGGTTATCCAACAAACAAAAAATGTTGAACCGGTTTGCCCAGTTCAACATTTGTATTCTGAATTCTGTAAAATTATTTAACGCAAAAATTTCAGGAGTTCTGTTCACTTTATAATTTCTTATTCCCCCCTTTAGGGGATGGGGGTACTAAAAATCATCATCGTCATCAAAACCTCCGCCTCCGCCACCTAAATCATCTAAACCAAGGTCTTTAAAATCATCGTCCATTTTTAAATCATCATCATCACCTTTGCCTGGTTTTTTACCGGTAGCTTTTTTCCCTTTAGATTTTGGAACGTCGAACTCATCAAAGTCAGGATCCCAATCATCTTCCTCTTCGGGTTTTTCCCAATCATCTGCTACTTCAACATCGTCGTCGTCATCATCATCGTCATCTTTACCTTTTTTCTTCGATGCACCTTTTCCCTTTGCAGGTTTGGTTTCTTCTATGTCATCATCTAAATCGTCGTCATCATCATCGTCATCGGTTTTCTTTGGCGATTTTTTTGCAGATGTAATTTCATCAGCTGCAATTTTCTTTGCAGGTGTCTTTTTTTCTTTTTCGGATTTTATTGCCATAAATTGAACAGGTGTTGTTACTGTAAAATTTGTACGAGTTTTTTAAACTGCCAAAAATATTTTCAACTTTTTTAAATATTTTTTTTAAGCTATTATAATTTGCTCTTTACCGGGGCCATTACTGATGTATTTTACCGGTACTTTTAAAAAGTTATTCAGGTAATCAATATAGCTTTTCATTTGCTGCGGAAGCTCACTAAAATCTTTCATTGCGGTAATATCTGTTTTCCAGCCATCAAAGCTTTTGTATACTGGTTCAATATTAACTCTATTCATCTGAAATGGCACATAATTCTTTTCCTCTCCATTAATCTTGTAACCATTACAAACTTTCAATTCATCTAAATTATCCAGAATATCTGATTTTGTCATTATTATTTGGGTAACCCCGTTAATCATGCACGCAAACTGCAATGCTACCAGATCAATCCAACCACAACGCCTGGGCCTTCCTGTAGTAGCTCCAAATTCACTTCCAGTCTTTCTTATTAATTCCCCTGTTTCATCGTTTAATTCTGTAGGAAATGGACCGCTTCCCACTCTTGTACAATAAGCTTTCGACACGCCGAATACCTCTTTAATTTTTTGTGGCGCAACCCCCAATCCAGTACAGACACCAGCCGAAATAGTATTGCTGCTTGTTACAAAAGGAAATGTCCCAAAGTCCACATCCAGCATACTTCCCTGTGCACCTTCTGCTAAAATTTTTTGTCCTTTCTGAATCCTGTCATTAATGAAATATTCTCCATTCACTATCTTAAATTCCTTTAAAAATTCAATGGCTTCAAAAAATTCTTCTTCCCATGCGCTAATATCTTCCTGAAAATTAAAGCTCTCTAATATTTTCTGGTGCTTCAGGCGCAGCTTAATATATTCGGTAGTAAAACTTTTATCTAATAAATTTCCTACCCTTAAACCATTGCGGCCAGTTTTATCCATGTAAGCCGGCCCAATGCCCTTTAACGTACTTCCTATCTTTTCATTGCCCTTGCTTAGTTCGCTGGCTTTATCAATAGCCCGGTGTGTAGGCAAAATTAAGTGGGCACGTTCGCTGATGTACATGTTCTTTTTATAATCTACCCCAAATGCAGCTACGTTTTCGCATTCTCTTTTTAGTGTAACGGCATCCAGCACCACCCCATTGCCTATAAGGTTAGTTTTACTTTCGTGAAAAATACCACTGGGTATTTGGTGCAGCACAATTTTTTTTCCGTCCACATACAATGTGTGCCCGGCGTTTGGCCCACCCTGAAACCTTGCTACCACATCATAATTTTTAGCAAAGTAATCTACTATTTTTCCTTTCCCTTCATCGCCCCATTGAAGGCCTAATATTACGTCAACCATTTCCGATTTAGATTTACCCCTATCCCCTAAAGGAGAACAGAGAAGATTATGTTTAATTATTTTTTTGAAACGGGCAGTTTTTTTTCATGGCATCATCGTTGTGTCACTCACTTGTACCACACACCATTGTGCAACTTTTATCAAAGCGAATTAATGCAACCGTGTAAAAATAAATTGAAAATTAACAACCACCTAAAATGAATTGCGTTTGTTTGAAAGTTGGGGAGAAAGATTTACAATTATTCATTATTCGTTACAATAAACTCACTTAAAAACTATCAAACATAAGCGTATTATCAGCGCAGCATTTAATTACGGCTGTATTTATTTAAATTCGTGTTTTAAAAAAAACCTTATCGTAATGATGAAGAAAACCGGCCTGTTACTTATAATTGTAATCATTTCAGCAAATACATACTGCCAGATAATATACGATACCATTCAAAAGCAAGCTGGCGTTGATACTGCTGCATTACGTATAAAAAACCTAAACCCATATTTTACCATACATGTAGATTCGGCGCTGCGTTACCAGCTGGAAATAAACAAAGACATGGCGCAATATTACTGGTTTATTAAAAACTCGCCGGTTGGAGTAAAAATTAATAAAGATAACGGGTTGCTTACCACAAAGGTTGATAAGTCTTTTTTTCTATCGGGGCGCTTAAAATACGATTACGAATACCGTGTACCTTTAAGTGTGCAGAATTTAAATAACCCTGCGGATAAAGTTGATACGTTTTTTACAATGCTCTTTTACAGTACAGAAATTATTCCTTCTAAAATAAAGCCCACTGTTACCAGTAACCTTTTTATTGACGAGGGTGATACTTTGAGTTTTAAACTGCAATGCGACAATGGCAGTTTTCCGATAGAAGGCATCAATTATATAAGCAATTATGCCATTAAATCCAGCACAAGTATTACACATTGCGGCGATGATTTTACCTGGGTAGCCCCTTTTGATTTTATAAAAGAAAATGAAAAAGATAAGCAGAAGAAAATTAATTTGTATTTTATTGGCGCCACAAAATTTCATGTATCCGATACAGCCCTTATTGAAATTACCGTAAAGGAAAATATCAATTATCCGCAACAGGCACTCGAATTTGAAAATTTATATCTGGAAGTAACTAAGTATATAACACAACTAAAAAGCAGCTTTAGAATTGTAGATAGAAAAATAAAAAAAGTAAAACGCACCAGAACTGCTTTCGATCTTACTTCTGCATCTACAGCTTTAGGTGGCACAATTTTTTCTTCTTTACCTAACAGCAATCAACAAACTGCAGGAAAGATTTTGCCAAGTATTGGTGTAGCACTTGTGCCCGTAAAGGAAGCTACAGCACCCAACAGCAGTTACGAACAAAATACGGCCACACTTATACGCAGCAGTATAAAAAGGCTTGAGTACCTGCTTACAGAAAACAGGCTGGTGGGTTCACGTGACCCGGATATTCTTAATAAATCCCGTAAATTAAGGGATGAGTTAAAACAAACGCAGGTACAGCTTATCGATATCCCAATTGCAGAACAAGTTCCGAATGAAAAGGAATTGGATGAATATTTTAACAGCCCTAAAGTGAACAAGAAATATAAAATGAGAAGAAAGTAAAAATTGATATTACGCCACTTTTAACATACTCAATTTACTGGTACTAAATTTACGCATGGCATATTCTAAAGTTACTTCAAAGGTTTTTACTTTTTGAGAGGGGAGTTCATACATAGCATCCGTTAAAATACTTTCGCAAATACTGCGGAGCCCACGGGCACCTAATTTGTATTCCAAAGCTTTTTCTACCATAAAATCGTACACTGCAGATTCAAATTTTAATTCGATGCCTTCAATATCAAACAAACGGGTAAACTGTTTTATTAAAGCATTTTTTGGTTCTGTTAATATACTTCTTAACGTGACAGCATCTAATGGATTTAGATAAGTAACCACAGGTAAACGACCCAGCAATTCCGGTATCAATCCAAAATGTTTTAAGTCAACTGCATTAACAAAATGCAACAGGTTGTTGTGCTGGTATTCTTGTAATTCTTTATTTACGTTAAACCCAATGGCATTGGTATTAACACGGCGGGCAATAATTTTATCCACCCCGTCGAAAGCACCACCGCAGATAAATAAAATATTTTGTGTGTTTACTTTTATTAATTTTTGTTCCGGATGTTTTCTTCCACCCTGTGGTGGCACTAATACTTCTGTACCTTCCAGCAATTTTAATAAGCCTTGCTGTACACCTTCCCCACTTACATCTCTTGTAATAGAAGGGTTATCACTTTTACGGGCAATTTTATCTATCTCATCAATAAATACAATCCCCTTTTCTGCTGCATTTACATCGTAATTACAAGCCTGTAACAAGCGGCTCAGCATACTTTCCACATCTTCACCTACATAACCTGCTTCTGTAAAAACCGTAGCGTCAACAATTGCAAAAGGCACGTTAAGCATACGTGCAATCGATTTTGCCAATAGCGTTTTTCCTGTACCTGTTTCGCCTACCATAATGATGTTGCTCTTCTCAATCTCTACATCATTTTCTACTTTTTGATTTAATCTTTTATAGTGATTATATACCGCCACTGCTAAAATCTTTTTGGCATCATCCTGGCCAATAACATATTCATCCAAAAAAGCCTTTATTTCAACAGGTTTTTTTACAGTAAGTTTATGAGTAGGTGTATTTGTATGCTTATTATCGGTAGTATTACCCAACTCCTGTTCAATTATTTCTTCGGCATGCTCCACGCAATTTTCGCAAATATGACCATCTTGCCCTGCAATTAATATTTTAACTTCGTCGCGGCTGCGGCCGCAGAAAGAACAATGTAGTGTTTGCTGTTTTGCCATTATAGCTGTTATTAGTTGCTTTTGCTGGACTGCAAATATACAAAAGCATTATTTAGAACGTCAATAAGCAGACAATATTATAGTGAAAAATGTTGCTTAAGCAGCCTACTGACTGGCGGCACTACCAGTAATTACTTATTTTTCTGCTTCTCAAATACCCTGAACCTGTTTTAAATGCTTTTGAAGCATTTGTTTTAACTGTCTTTTTACGATGGAGCCCATGGTTTTACATTTAGAAAAAGAGTTATTTTTAAAATGCTCATTCAGCTCATCCCTTAAAATTTTTACTTTATAATTTTCCGAAAGTTCGTCGTGTGCCATAATGTTGAGCAACTCCATCAATTGTTTACGGCTTGCAATTACACGGTAAGCCATTGTAGTACGTTCCTCTGTTTGATATTGTTCAATAACTTCTGAACTTAAACTTTTTAAAACCAACTCAACGTATTCGAAATTCTCTTTATAAAATTGTGGCAGGTAAAGATTTTTTTTGCCCTCGTAACACTGCTGATCAAAATCTATTGCCCTCAGCCGGTATTGATAATCTTCAATATCGGGTGTAATATCCACTACAAAATTATAGCTCCGCATATCTCCCAGTAATCTTGCAAAACAACGTTCGTTAAATTTTACAAATTCTTTTGCTATGCGTATTTTATTAGTTTCCGGTAGCTTCATATAATCCTGTAAAAAAATATCGCCGGGTATGCCTGGTATATGTTCTTCCACCAAAGTATTTTTATGGTGTAAAAAGGTAATGCGGTTGGGAGAAAGCAAATGCTCCAGTTCAAGTCCGTAAATTCTTGATGCATCAGCAGCTTTGACATAATAATGATCGTAATTATCGTTTACCTTATTCTTTATGCGTATTCTAAAAGGTACACTGTTGCCAAATTCACAAAAATCAATTCTCTCTACATCCAGGTGTTTTATATAACTAAGATTCCCTTCTGTTTTAAGAATAGCGTAAGTTTTAATAAGGCCTTCTTTTAAAAATTCCATTTCTTTTAAATCATACACTGCATTTTCCCAGTGTGTAAATTTTCCATTTTTATCTTTTAACGAAGTAGCGTAGCGGTAATTCAATAAATCTTTATATACCATGGGCAATTTAATATCTCTGCCATAATTGTGCAGGTAATGCTGCAAACCCTCACTTACAGGAAAAAGATCTTTTTTCATTAACGGCCTGTCTGTTTCCTGGCTTAGTTTTGCATTTATAATTTCATTAAACTGCATAGTGTAAAGTTAAGTGTGGTTAGCCACACCTGTCACGACTTTTTCGGGAGATTGCACGGATTTTCACAGATAAAAAATGCTGCTCCATTTAAAGAGCAGCATCAATAAAATAGTTTAAAGATTATTATAGTTTATCCAAAGTGCCGTCCACAATACCATAAGCAATAGATTCTTTTGCATCCATCCAGTAATCTCTGTCAAAGTCTTTCATTACTTTTTCATAAGTTTGGCCGCAATTTTCAGCAAGTATCTTTGCCCCCATTTCTTTAGTTTTAGCTATTTGCAAAGCCATTATTTCTAAATCGGCACTGGTGCCTTGCCCGCCGCCGCTTGGCTGGTGTATCATTACTTCTCCATGCGGAAAAATAAACCGGCGGCCTTTGCTACCACCGCTTAATAGAATACTTCCCATGCTTGCAGCCATACCCATACAGACCGTACTTACCGGTGAGCTGATCATTTGCATAGTATCATAAACAACCATGCCGCTTACTACCATTCCGCCAGGGCTGTTAATGTAAAAAGTTATTTCTTTTCCCGGGTCAATGGCCTCTAAATAAAGTAACCTTGCAGTTATATCTTTTGCACTTTTATCATCTACTGCACCCCATAAAAATATTTTACGCTGTTCAATAAATTTTTTATCAAACTGCCACCCACTCATCATTTTTTCCATAGGGTTTTCTGGCAATTCTTTTGGATTGTCGTCTTCGTCTTCATTTCTTATTGTTCTACTGTATAAATTCATTTTTGAAAAATTTAGATGTTTTGAGTTTAGATGTTTAGTTAGTAAAATCTCGAACTAACTTTGCACTTGCATTCTCTACTTAAGATTATTTATCTTTTTTTAATTTTCTTGGATTCATTACCAGAACCTCATCAATCAACCCATATTCTTTTGCTTCTGTTGATGTCATCCAGTAATCCCTGTCAGAATCTGTTGCTACTTTTTCTACAGGTTGCCCCGTGTGAAATGCAATAATTTCATACAATTCTTTCTTTATTTTTTTTATTTCGTTCACCGTTATTAAAATATCACTCGCCTGCCCGCCTGCACCAGCACTTGGCTGATGCATCATAATACGGCTATGCTTAAGCGCTGTTCTTTTTCCTTTTGCACCAGCACACATTAAAACTGCACCCATACTTGCTGCCATTCCTGTACAAATTGTAGCTATGTCAGGTGTTATGAATTGCATCGTATCATACATTCCCAATCCTGCATATACACTGCCGCCAGGACTGTTTATGTACATTTGAATGTCACGGGTTCTATCTGTACTTTCTAAAAAAAGTAATTG
>NZ_JANPCM010000041.1:0-1942 GCF_031430955.1 Ferruginibacter sp. | reverse complement strand
GCATAACTGTTGCCGTCCGCTTTGCAACCCGGCAGTTCAGGAACTTCGGCAATAAATAAATTATCTTCCTTACTCCAGTAAATTATTATTTCGTATTTAGTCTGCATTGGAATTAACTAATTTATATTTTATTAAAATTTCTCTTACCTGTTTTACCTGGTAAGCTTTTGCTTTATTGTTTAAAGGCTGAAGATTAATAATTTCATCAATACCATCTTTGAAAAAATATGATGGCTGACTTTTATCCGTACAGAAAAACCAAATCTTTCCAGCAAAGAAACTAAATTGGTAAAATCAAAATTAGTGTCTGATGTGCCGGATAATAATTTTAATATCAGTTTATCAAATTTACTCATTTTACAATCATCATTTCAACTTTTCAATTGCTTTTGTATATGGAAGCTCCAGCTTCCATCCGTTTAAAACCGGAAGCTGGAGCTTCAGGCTACAATAAAGATTTTACTTTTTCAATCACCGCCTTTAAACCACTTACATCCTGCCCGCCGGCAGTAGCCAGGTTTTTTTGCCCGCCGCCGCCGCCTTTTATTAATGGGGCAATATGCTCTTTAATAATTTTTCCGGCATCTAAATTTTTTGCAGCAACAACTGTATCGCTTATACCAATGGCAACAAATGGTTTGCCATCAATATTGGCGCAAAGCACAGCCACATGGTCGTGCAGTTTATTTTTTAAATCGAAACACAATTTTTTCAATGCATCGGCACTGCTGACTTCAATAATTTCTCCCACAAAAGTTACGTTGTTGATGATCTCGTCCTTTTGTAACAATTCATTTCTTATAATTACCAATTGCCTAGCTTCTAAAGCTTCGATATGTTTTTTTAGAGAAGCATTTTCACTTTGTAAATTTTCAATTGACTTACCAATATCTTTTGGATTTTTTAAAAGGCCGCCAATTTCGCTGATGGTTGCTGATAAATTAGCAACGTAGCTTTCTGCTGCCACACCGCATATCGCTTCAATACGGCGAACACCTGCAGCCACTGCGCCTTCGCTTTTTATTTTAAATAATCCCAGTTCGCCGGTGCTGCCCACATGTGTGCCGCCGCAAAGTTCAATGGAATAATTGGGGTCCATCATTACAACCCTAACTACATCGCCATATTTTTCTCCAAACAAAGCCATAGCACCTAAAGCAACAGCTTCATCTTTTTTCATTTGTTTAATTACAACAGGAATGTTGGCCCTTATTTTTTCGTTCACTAATTTTTCTACTTTGCTAATTTCTTCATCGGTCATTTTTGCGAAATGACTGAAATCAAAACGCAGGTGTTCTTCATTTACTAAACTGCCTTTTTGTGCTACATGTATGCCGAGTACTTTACGTAATGCAGCATGCATTAAATGGGTTGCACTGTGATGAACAGCAATGCGGCTTCTTCTTCCTATATCAATAACAGCTCTTACCATTCCTTCGCCAATTAATACTTCATCTGATGGTAATTCCTCGGTAATATGTATTATTAATCCATTTTCTTTTTTTGTATCAATTACTCTAATGGGATTAAAAGGGCCTTCTGCAAAAAACAAAAAACCAGTATCACCAACTTGTCCACCGCTTTCAGCGTAAAAAGGAGTATCTAATAAGACTAATTGTGCTAAGGTTTTATCCTTCTGCTTAACCTTTCTATATTTTATCAAATTTGTTTCAATACCATTTTGTTGTTTATAATCATCTTGACCAGAAAATCTAGGGATTATGTCAGAATCGGAACTTTTCAACCCTAAATTATAACCTGAACTCGCCCAGTCTCCTGTCTCAAGAGTTGTTGCGGCACGGCTACGGTTTTTTTGTGCCCACATTTCTATATCAAATGCTATTTCATCAACACTGAAACCATTTTCTTCGGCTACTAATTTTGTCAAGTCAATAGGAAATCCAAAAGTATCTAATAATTCAAAAGCAGTTTTACCGTCAAC
>NZ_JANPCM010000040.1:0-16353 GCF_031430955.1 Ferruginibacter sp. | reverse complement strand
ATCCGGTGGTTGCATATGATACCCCCGTTGAACGGTTAAGTTCATTTATTAACAGGGAAACAGGGGCTGTCTTGAGCAAAGATGAAAGCGGTACCTACCATATTGTCACCAAATACGATATCATTCAAAGTCTGTCCAAATAGGCTCCACGTTTTTCTACGATAACCAAAAACTCAGTACAGTGCTGCATTTAACTCATGCAGCATTTTGTAAATTATTTTGCCCATATTGCAGAGCCATCCAAAACAATTAATAAAATTTTAACACCAAAAAAACGACTAATGAGAAAATTAACTCTGCTTCTGTTTAGCCTATTTATGCTAAGCATTGAATGTGTTTTTGCGCAAACACCGATTACCGGAAAAGTAAGCGATGTTTCAGGTAACCCAATTCCGGGTGCAACTGTATTTGTAAAAGGTGGCACAGGAACTACTACTGGTTCTGACGGCTCTTTTTCTTTAAAATTACCTGCAGGAAAGAACACAGTTGTAGTTTCCTTTGTAGGTTATGCTTCTAAAACTGTAAAAATTGATGGCTCAAATGCCAACGTTACACTTGAACTTGATAACAAAGCTTTAAGTGAAGTGGTAGTAACTGGTACAGGGTCTGCAACCAGTAAAAGAAAACTTGGTATTTCTGTTGAATCTATTACGGCAGACAAGTTACCAACTATACCAGCTGCAACACTTGATCAAGCTCTTGTTGGTAAAATTCCAGGAGCACAAATTTCATCTGTATCTGGTAATCCAGGTGATCAGGTTAATATTGTTTTGAGAGGAATTAATACCGTACAAGGTGGTACAAGGCCTTTATTATTGTTAGATGGTGCGGAAGTACCATTTGAAGTTTTAAACACCCTAAATCTTGGACAAGTAGAACGTGTAGAAGTTGTACAAGGTGCTGCATCTGCTTCCCTATACGGTGCACAAGGTGCAAATGGTGTAATTCAAATTTTTACAAAAAAAGGCCAGCACAATAAATTGAGTATTACTGCTTCATCCAGTATTTCACAAAATTCATACATAAATTCAGGTAATTTTGGCAAAGCAGATATGCACCCTTACTTAACAGACGCAAGTGGAAACATTATTAATCAGGGTTCAAATGCCGGGTTAGGATATACTGCTGGTACACCAGTGGTAATAGATCCTGTACGTGGCATAATTAGGGGTTCAAACTCTATTTCATACAGATTTGGAACTAATATACCAGGTACAACCAATCCTGCCGGAACATCAAACTTTACCCGTTATGGCATATTAGACCCCCGGAACAAAAATGATCAGGCTTACAGCGGAAACCTTAAGTTTTATGATCATTTTGCACAGGTTTTTCAAACCGGGATATCAAAAAATAATTCTTTAAGCATAAGTGGTGGTGGTGATAAAAATGATTTTAGTTTGGCTGTTTCCAATAACCATACAAATTCTGCACTCCTTAAAGATAATGGGTATTTAGACAGAACAAACGTTACTTTAAATTTAGGATTTGAAGTTTTTAAGAATTTTACAATCCGTGCTATAACTAATTTGGCTTATACTAAAAATACGTTACATCCTGGCTTGGGTGCGCCGGGTGGAGGCGGTTTTGGATTAGGTCAATCTAATGCAGGTGTGAATGGTGTTTATGGTTTTTTAAACACTTCTCCATTTTTTAGTTTACAGGACACCATTGTAGGCGGAAATTATGCTTCTTATCAAAGAGCCAGTTTTTTAAGTGTAAATGCCTTTAACCCTTTTTATAGATTACAATATACTAAAGGAGATAGCAAGCGATACGATATAATACAAAATTTTGAGGCAAATTATAAGGTTAATAAATATTTGAATTTAAATGCACGCTATGGAATAACCTATAAAAATGAAAATGATGTATGGACGACTTATAATCAATCATTAAACGCTAACACAATCGATCAAGGCTCTTATTATTCGGTTTTTAATGGTGATGAAACTGGTGAAATTGACAACTGGCAATATAATACTACTAAACAAAATTTCTTTACCAGCGCAATAATCAAAACTGATTTTGAAAAAGATTTTCACATTAATTTTCCTTTACAAACCACTACGCTGGTAGGATTTGATTACCGTAAAAACGATTACAAGGAATTAAATACGTGGGGACAAACACTACCATTAAATCCTCCATTCACATTAACCTCCACATCAAGTCAACATACTGCAACAGATTTTGTGCAGCCTTTTGTTACTTATGGCTATTTAGTTGATCAGGCATTTGACTTTGGGAATTATGCTGGTATAAAAGGGGGCTTTAGAACAGATTATTCTTCTACATTTGGTGCTGGTTCCAAACCATTTACCTTCCCTCATATAAATGGGTATGTAAATTTAAATGCATTCAATTTCTGGCAAGGTATTCAAAATGTTGTTCCAAGTGTTAAATTAAGAGCAGCTTATGGTCAGGCTGGTATTCAACCCGGGGCTTTTGATCGTTATCCTGTTCTTAACTTACAACCTACCGGTAATGAAATAGCTTATACTAATCAAACTGGTGCAAAAAATCCAAATCTTGATGTGGAAGTATCTACAGAAACTGAATTAGGTACTGATTTAGGAATTAATATAAATAATAAAGGTAACTGGTTAAAAGCTGCGAATGTTTCTTTTACCTATTGGAAAAGAAGTACCGAGAATGCTATTTTTTACCAACAGGTACCACCTTCTACCGGAGCAACACAATTACTTACCAATGCTATTGCATTATCATCGAATGGCTGGCAGTTAGGTATAAATATTCCAGTACTTGCATCCAAGAATTTAAATTGGGATTTTACCGCTAATCTGGGTCATCAAATATCAACTATTGACAGGGTTACAGGTGGAGATATACCTTTAACTACTTTTGCTGGAAGTACTGGTTTAGTTCTTGCAGCTGGAAGAAAGATAGGTGAGATTTATGGGTACAAAGCATTAACTGATGTTGCACAACTTAGGGCTGATAAAACACCTTTTATTCCTACTGCCAATCAGGGCAACTATGAAATAGTACTAGGAAGAGTGGTTAATAAAGCTACTAAAGGAATCTTTTTTTCTGATGAGGCAGAATCATTAGGCGATCCAAATCCTAAATTAACTTCATCATTTATAAATAGCTTTAGTTGGAAAAATACTATTTCATTTGGTTTTCAGTTTGACTGGATAAGTGGTTCACACCTTTATAATCAAACTAATGAATGGCTGTACCGTGATGGTATCAGTAAGGACTTTACTAAACCAGTAACAATTAATGGTGAAACAGGTGCCTTTACTGCCTATTATGCTTCTGCTTATTATGGATTGGGTAATACAGCAAGAGGTGTGGGTAATAATGTAACAAAAGATTATTTTTATTACGATGCCTCTTTTGTAAGGTTAAGGAATGTCTCAATAGGGGTTGATTTTTCAAAATTTGCAAGGAAAGATTGGCTAAAAAAATGTCAACTGGTATTTAGCGGAAGAAACTTATTAACCTTTACAAAATATCCAGGGTTAGATCCGGAAATTAGTTCTGGTGCCTCTAATTCTGCTTTTGACAGAGGTATTGACCACAGTACTATTCCTAACTTAAAGTCATATCAGGTTTCATTAAACCTTGGCTTTTAATTTGTAAACCATTAATATTTATTTAAATGAAAAAAATACAATTAAACATAAATAAACTTGGCAGAAAGTACTCTTCTTATTTTCTTTCTGCTTCTATGCTCTTGCTAATTTTAAGTTCTTGCAAAAAGCAATTAGATGTTAAAAACCCTAATGACCCTACTTTTGGAGGCAATGTAAATTCAGAAGCGGGACTTACTGCTTATGCAAAAGGAGGTGTATATTGGAATGGATTTAATTATGGTGATGGCTGGTTGGGAGATAGTTATTTTTCTTTGCCCTGGGGTTATCACGAATTAATGGGTGATGTTGTAGGTGGTGGCCAAGGTTCAAATAACCAAACCACAACTATGGGAGTACCAGATAAGTTTCAGGCCGATCCCGCTGACGCAACAACCATTTTTACCAACCCCTCTCCGCAAGCTTCAGATATCATAAGGGGATTTAATAATGGAGCAGCTACATCTAATGGTAATAATGCACTATTTTACGAATGGACAAATATGTATGCTATGATCAGTGCCTGTAACCAAACATTGGAAAATATGGGCAAGATAACATTGAGTGCTGATAAAGCAAACACTGTAAAGGCCTGGTGCTACTGGTGGAAAGGATATGCTTATGCACAAATTGGTACATTGTACTATGCAGGTTTAATAGTAGATCAATCAAATACAATTGTTAGTAAATTTCAGAAACAAGCTGATATCATTACCGAATCTAATAAACAATTAAACCTGGCATCTACAACGCTTAATGCTATTTCAAATCAAGGGGATTATGGTGCCATAATTGCACAATTAATTCCTTCTCAATGTCAGACTGGTCTTGGAAATCCTCCAACTTCAGCGCAATGGATAAGAACTATCAATACTATGCTGGCACGCAATATTGTATTAAATCACCTTGCTCCTTTCGTAAATGGAAATGCAAGTACTACTATCAATAAGTCTACCATTAGCGTTATGTCAGCAGCTGATTGGGCATCTGTGATATCTTTATGTAATAATGGTGTAAAACAAGGTGATAATGTATTTACAGGAAGAACTTCTGGGTCAAATTCTTTCTTTTCATTCAATTCTGGCTCTGTAGCAGCTATTCTTACGGCAAGTAATCAATCAACTACCTATAAATTAAGCGAAAGATTAGTACAGCAGTTTAAAGCTGGTGATAAACGGCTTGCAAACTTTACTACAGCTAACGGTACATTTTTTGGTGATGCTAATACCAATACAACAAGATATAGTTTGGTAGATGGGGTTACGGTTGGTTTATCCGGAATTCCTATTTTAGGTTCTCGTCAGGCTGGTAGGCTTGAAATCTATATTGGACCTACTTATGAAGAAAACCAATTAATGCTTGCAGAAGCAAATATCAGAACATCAAATATTCCAGCTGGATTAATATTAATAAACAGCGTAAGGGCATATCAGGGTGCTGGTGTACCCACTTTAGCCGGCTTAACTTTACCACAAGCATTACAGGAGTTGACAATGGAAAGGTTAGCAGCTCTTGCTTTACGTGGTCTATCTTTCTATGATTTACGCAGATGGGGCTGGACATATTCTATTGCAAATGGCGGAGGTAGATATGGTTGTACCCTTCTTTTCAGGGGGAATACTTATACCAATGCAACTATCAATTACAATTTCATGGATTACTGGGATGTTCCAGGCGATGAGATAGAAAAAAATAGCCCATCAGCTGACAGCGCACCTGTAAAAAATGCGAATTATTAATCATTATTGTAAGTAGAATTATCTATAAAAGAAGAGGCCGTCTTTTTAAGACGGCCTCTTCTTTTAATCAATATTTTCCGGTAAATAATGCTTTACAAATTCTTAAAAGGCAGTATAAGGTTTGTTATAATCCTTAACTAAAATTAGCCTTGCGTTATATTCTCTTTTTGTTTTAATATCACATCAAACCCATAAAGATATTTACCACCTTTTTACTCCAGAGAATTATAATAATTACTTTAACTAAGTCAGATTTTTTTTAAAATTGATTTTATTGTTGTCAATAAATTTTTCTATCTCATGCTCTTTATCTTTCAACAAATCTGTAACAAAGTTTTTAGTGTGATGAAATTTCTGCATACTATTATTAGCGTATATATAAAATGTTACAGCTTCTTCCACAAATTCTTTTGTAATTTGACCCGTCATTTCATCTTTGAAAACCCTGATATATTTAGCTCTTTTTGCCAGTAATTCTATCTTACATTCTGTAAAAAACCTGGTAATAATAGTTTTCATTTTGTTTATCAATTTTAGGATACCCGTTTTTAAAAATATTCCCAATATTATCTTTTGAAAAAAAACTATAACAATCAATTTTTTTAACTAAGCCATCAATAGCAACCATTTCTTTACCTGAACTATCAAGAAAATACAAAGTGTTATTTTCAATATTTAATTTAATAGATATTGGCCCGGTTATTTTCCCTTCCGAAAGTGTAAGGTTTGCCTGTACCCAGTTAGGGTTAATGAAAGGTGATCCTGTTGCATCAGGGGCGTATTTTTTTAACAACGATTGCCCGTTTATGCCTGTTGCGTCGAGTCTCCTTCCTTCGGTAGAGGTGCTAAAATCTAATTGGTCAAAACTTATACTGGTAATGAAACAAAAATAGAAAGGGAGTTTTTTTTGTCATAAAAAAAATTTGTAAAAATTAAAACAAAATCAATAATAACCAAACTCAAGAATTATAATTAACGCTGATGATTATTTTAAATGCAGGCATTGCTATACTAAAGGTATTATTAACTAAAATATCACCTTTATAAGTCTTATGTTATGGTTATGTAATTATTTTTTATACTCAAAAAAGTGAACTGGTAGTAATACAGTAAATGCTGCTTAAATTGTGCAGCATTTTTACTTCACCTCCTCCCACAAATGCTGTATCAATCCATCTACTAAACCAATTTTGGGTACATAAATTTCCTGTGCATCGGCCCAGCGCATGGCATTGGTGTAAATTTGCAGGGCAGGTACAATTACATCTGCACGGTCTTCTCTTAAACCGTATTTAGTAATTCTTTCTTCTAAAGTAACATTGCTTAATTCTTTGTAATAATCTCTTAGTAATTCTAAAGAAAGCGGTTTACCATCTTTACGCTTGCTCATGCTGAAAATTTTATTGATGTTGCCACCGCTGCCAATGGCAATCACTTCTTTGTGGCCTTTGGTTACAGCTCGGAGTGCCTCTTTCATTTCTTCCCAATTACTGTCTTTAACTAAGTTTTTTAATAATCGTATGGTACCAATGTTAAAAGATTTTTTGTACACTAATTTTCCATTACTGAAAAATGAAAGCTCTGTACTTCCACCACCCACATCTATATATAAATAACTGTGGTCTTTATCCATATTTTCGGCCACATGATTTTCGTACACTAAATTGGCTTCAGTATCGCCACTGATAACTTCAATAGAAATATCTGTTTCTAATTTTATTTTTCTGATAATATCCGCAGCATTTTTTGCATCCCTCATAGCACTGGTGGCGCAGGCTTTTAAATGCTCTACACCATAAGCATTCATCAAATGTTTATAGGCTTTCATGGTTTGCATAACCATTCCAATTCTTGCTTTGGAAATTACGCCAGTTTCAAAAACATCAAACCCAAGCCTTAGCGGCACCCTTAATAAATTAAGTTTATTAAAAGATGGATTACCTTTTTCATCAACAATTACTTCTGTAATTAAAAGCCTTGCTGCGTTACTGCCAATATCTATTGCTGCTAATTTCACTCTTTGTTAATCAGTTAATTGGTTAATTTGTTAATCTGTACTCACGAATTTACGGATTAACGTTTATACCGAATGACATTTATATTGATTTACATGTAACCAGATTATGCACAATTAAATATTTGCTGCAAGCTGGAGCTCGAAGGCACAAATTTTATTAAATACTTTTTTTATGGAGATAATTATACGTTTCCAGCTGGCTGCGTATTTTTTTTGTGTTGCGTGGGTTTACATACTGATTGCTTAATTCATTATCCAGTATCCTTGCTTTAATATTATCATTCAACTGAATTTGGAGGATGTCTTTTAATTCCTGTTGAATATTTTTTTCAAAAACAGGGCAGGCGGCCTCTATACGATGGTCGATATTTCTTACCATCCAGTCGGCACTGGAAATAAAAACTTTTTCTTTCCCCCCGTTATGGAAAATCATTACCCTTGCATGTTCCAGGTATTCATCTACAATACTGATGGCATATACTTCTTTAAATTTTAAATTTTCGGTGAGCATACAAAAGATACCCCGTACAATCATATTAATTACTACGCCGGCTTTTGCAGCTTCGTATAATTTTTCTATCAGCAATTCGTCACTAAGAGAATTTAATTTTAAAGTAATTGACGCTGTTTTTTTTGCTTTAGCCGCTGTTATTTCTTTTTGTATCAACTGCATTAATTGTTTTCGCATTGCAGCCGGGCTTACCATTATGGTTTTACAGGCTTTTAAAAAATGCGGCCTCATTTTTGGCAACTCCAGGTAATGAAAAATACGGCTCACATCGGCCATAATATTTTTGTTGGCGGTAAGTAAACAATGATCGCCATAAATTTTTGCCGTCTGTTCGTTAATATTGCCAGTGCTTACAAAACCATACAAAATAATTTTATTTTGTACTATCTTTTTTATTAAACAAAATTTTGCATGCACTTTCATGTCTGGCACTCCAATTATTACTTTCACGCCGGCTTCTTCCAATTCTTCTTTCCATTCTAAATTTGCTTCTTCATCAAACCTTGCCCTTAACTCCAAAACTGCAGTAACCTGTTTGCCATTACGCACAGCATTGGTTAATGCATTAATTATTTTCGATCGTGGTGCAAGGCGGTAGCAGGTAATTTTTATACTTACTACTTCGGGATCAATGGCTGCTTCTCTTAATAAATCAATTACTGTATCAAAACTGTGATAGGGAAAGTTGAGCAGTATATCTTTTTGCAAAATAATATCTGTAGTGCGGCTTACATTTTTTAATGCAGGATGTAAAAAGGGTTTTTTACGTGGGTTCTTTTTTACAAATACCGATTCTGGAAAATCTATAAAATCTTTAAAGTTATGAATACGTCCGCCAGGTATTAAATTGTCTTTATGCGAAAGGCCAAGGCGTTTAACCAGGTAGGCTAACAATGATGCATCAATTTCTTTATCATAAACAAACCGTACAGTTTTTCCTTTCTTGCGGTTCTTTAATCCCTTTTCAATTTTTTGTATCAGGGATGTTGACACATCATTATCAATATCAATTTCAGCATCTCGTGTTACTTTAATAATGGCAGATGAAAAACTGTCGTATCCAAAAAAAGAAAAAATATGCGGCAGGCAAAAACGGATAACATCTTCTAATAAAATAATATGCTTTTCATTTTGTTTAGATGGCAGAATAATAAACCTGGGTAAGCGCCTTGCAGGTACGGAAACCAGTGCAAATTTTTTAGCAATACTTTTATCTTTTTTAGAAAGCGTGCAGGCGAGATAAATTGATTTATCGCTGAGTGTGGGAAACTCCCTGATACTTTCCATCATCAGCGGAACAACATTGCTGCGTATCTCTTCATTAAAATAATCCTGCACAAACCTTTGCTGAATGCGGTTTAATTTATTTTCATTTACTAAAAATATTTTTTGCTTTTTCAGTTCCCTTAAAATTTCATTCCATATTCTTTCAAATTCTTTTTGCTGCTCTAAAACTTTTTCCTGTATCTCTTCTAAAATAAGGCTGGGGTTCATTTCCAGGTGCATGTTCTTTTTTTGGCCAATGGCAATCATCCTGTTTAAAGTGGCTACTCTTACCCTGAAAAATTCATCGAGGTTATTAGAGAAAATGCCTAAGAAACGCATACGTTCCCTTAGCGGAACAGTATCGTCTGCAGCCTCCTGCAGTACACGGCTGTTAAACGAAAGCCAGCTTATATCCCGAATAATTATTTTTTGTTTGGACACAAAAGAAAATTTTATTTATATGAAATTAAAGGGAACGGTTTAACTAAATAATAAACTCTGTATTAAGATTGTGTAAATTATTTTTTCATTCTTTCAATAATAGCAGTGGTAGAAAAGCCCTCAAGTATAGCCGCAATAATAACTTCGCCGCCATTTGCTTTTACTTCTTTAGCACCAACAATGGTTTCAATAGTATAATCGCCGCCTTTAACTAATACATCAGGCATAATTGAAGTAATTAAATTATAAGGGGTGTCGTCTTCAAAAATAATAACTGCATCAGTCATTACCAGCGATGCCAAAAGCAATGCCCTGGAGTTTTCGTTATTCACCGGCCGGCTTTCACCTTTTAATCTTTTTACGGAGGCGTCTGCATTTACACCCACAATTAAAATATTACCACAGGCAGCGGCATCGCTTAAAGATGCAATATGGCCTTCGTGTAAAATATCGAACACACCATTGGTGAAAACAATTTTTTTATTTTGCAACCGCCAGCGTTTTAGCTGTGCCTGTAAAGCAGCTGCTGTAAAAATTTTATGGGGTATCGCTTGTACCGATTTCATTTTTTGGTTTATTTATGTAGGGTAATATTATAACACTAGTAAAACCAATTACGAGTGTTAGTAAAAATTGTGCTGCCCATTGCAGCAATCCGTTAGCTTTTCCAAAACCTTCAGGTATATCATATAGTTTCATTGCATCCATAAGAAGTTCGGGATAAGAACCAATACCACCGGGAGTAATTATAGTAGCTACCGTACCAAAAACTAATACCGGAAAGGCAGCCAGTGCAGGTAACACAGAGGTTTCTTTAATGGCAAAAAAACCTATGTAAGTACCTCCGAGGTAACATGCCCAGATAAAAATGCTGTGGAAAATAAAAAGCCCTTTATTGGGTAAATTTTTTACGCTTAATAAACCAACTTTAATCCCTGTAAAAATATTTTTTATCCGTTGCACTAATTTTATATGCAGATATTTTCTAAAAATAAATTTCAATAAAAAAAAGATGATAACAACAATAAAAATCCCTGCTATAATTTTGATTAATGCAGCTTCTTTATTTTGAGAAAGAAAGTATTCATTGAAAGCATCTTTTGCATAACCTCCTACAACTTTAGCCTGTGTTAGTAAGGATATTATAATAATTATAAAGAAGGATAATAAATCTACAGCCCTTTCAACAAGGATGGTACCTACTAATTTATCAGGCGGCACTTTTTCATACTTCCCTAGTATAGTACATTTTAAAACTTCCCCTAATCGTGGAAAGGCAAAGTTGGCAAGATAACCCACCATTACAGCACAAAATGTGTTGATCAACTTAGGATTGTATCCCATTGAATTCATCAGGATTTTCCAGCGGAAAGCCCTGCTGATATGACTTGCAGTTAAAATAAAAAAAACGGGAATTAAAAGATAGTAGTTGGCGGTTTTTAAAGCGTTTACAAACTCATTGTAATCTTTATCACTCATTTTATGAATGCTCCACCAAACCAAAAAAATACCCAGCCCTAAAAAAAATGCGTACTTAATAAAAGAAATTAACCGTTTTTGCATATCGGTTACAAATTACGAATAGATTTTTTAAAAGAATAAAATAACAGCAATCACTATTAATTGTTTTTAATTCAGTAACATGTTATCAATAAGCCTTACCTCATTTAAATAAACGGCAGCAAGTGCAACAATGGGGCATTTGCCATCCCAGTTTTCTAAAACTTCTAAGGTGTCGGCAGTGGCTATGGCAATATAATCTACTTTAATGCCTTCGGCAGATAAATAATTTACAGCTCTTTCTTTTAAATCTTCGATATAACCGGACTTAATTTCTTTCTTAATAAAAAATAAAACTTCTGAGATTTTGACCGCTTTTTTTCTCTCCTCATTATTCAGCCGCATATTTCTGCTGCTCATTGCCAGCCCATCAGGTTCTCTTACAGTACTGCCAATAATTACATTTATATTTAAGTGAGTTGTTTCAATCAGTTTTTTTATCACCATGCATTGCTGGTAATCTTTTTGCCCTATATATAAATTATGAGGCTGTACAATACTTAACAGGTGGTGCACTACCTGGCAAACCCCCTGAAAATGCCCGGGGCGGTATTTGCCTTCTAAAACAGTTTCTAAATAACCAAGATTATAATGTAGAGGATTAACAAAACCGTTGGGGTACATTTCTTTTACTGTTGGCATAAACAAAATATCACAGCCATTTTTTTCTAAAAGATCAATATCTTTTTCGATTGTGATGGGGTATTTGTCGAAGTCGTTGGCATTGTTAAACTGGGTTGGATTTACAAAAATACTGCTGACAGTTAGCCTATTTGAAGTGCTGGAATTAATTATTAAGGAAATATGACCATCGTGTAATGCCCCCATTGTTGGAGCAAAGCCAATTGATTTTCCCTTTTTTTTCTCCTCTTCAATAAAAGAAGAGAGTTCTTTAATTTTCTTAAATACTATCATTTTAATAACAATTGAGCTTCAAATGCTTGTGTATCCTGATTTTGCAAAATAAAATTCGTACTTTTGCACTCCTTTAAAAAATTAAACCAGCATATAATAAAGTGTAAAATGTCAACAAAGAAAAGAATTTTATTTATTGCAAACGAAATGTCGCCGTATTTAGAGCTTACTGATTTTGCAGAAATTATAAACAAGCTGGCGGTAAAATCGAACGATACTGGTATGGAAGTGAGGTGTATTATGCCTCGTTTTGGTATAATAAATGAAAGAAGGCACAGGCTGCATGAGGTGGTTCGTTTATCGGGAATAAATGTTTCTATTGACAATGATGATTATCCATTAATGATTAAAGTTGCCAGTTTACCCAACGCCAGGCTGCAAATTTATTTTTTAGATAATGAAGATTATTTTAAACGTAAGTCTGTTTTTACTGATGAAAAAGAAAAGTGGTTTGATGATAATGGATTGAGAACAGTGTTATTTTGTAAGGGGGCACTGGAAACGGTTAAAAAATTTGGATGGCCTCCAGACATTATTCATTGCAGCGGCTGGATGACTGGCTTGATACCAATGTTTATTAAAAATGCTTATAAAAAAGAACCTGTTTTTGGTAATTGCAAAGTTGTTTATACCATTGGCGAAAATACTTTTAAAGAAAAATTGGGCGCCGACTTTTTAAAATTAGCTACCATAAACGATTATGTAACTAAAAAAGAGCTGGAACCTTTTAAGGATATAAACAATGCAGCTATGTTTAGGGGCGGTGCAACTTTTGCAGATGCTGTAACTTTTGGTACTGATAAAGCCGATAAAAAATTAGTGGAAGAATTTTCTAAAGTAAAAGGAAAAAAAATAGTGAAATATAATGCCGAAGGTGATTTAACAGACTATTTGCAATTATATACCGACCTTGCCAAGTAGAAAAAACTAACACATTTTATTAAAATTATTTTTGTGCAAAAACGTATTCTCTCAATAGCATTTATTGCTTTTTTATTTTCTATAATTTTTATTGGTTGCAGCAAATTAGATACTACAGATATTGGCAGCGATCTTTTGCCAGCAGTGGATAATGTAAACACTTTTGATACTTTACTTACTATCGAAGCAACACAAGGGATATTTAACCCAGATACAACAAAACTAAATGGATTAGAAGATCATGTATTAGGAACAATAAATAACGATCCACTTTTTGGAACAACCACTGCAGATATTTATGCAGAGTTTAAGCCAACCTTTTATCCTTATTACTATGGCAATGTCAGCGCCAGGGATACGTTGGTAGGTGGTATTGATTCTGTAGTGCTTGGCCTGAGTTACAAAGGTTTTTGGGGGGATAGCATAAATACCCCTTTACAATTACAGGTAAAAGAAATACCATCATCTACTGGTGGCTTATGGGATTCTTTGGGTATAAATAAGGAACTTAATTATGCACCTGTAAATAGAAATAGTGGTGTTGTGATTGGGAGTTCTACAATAAACATTGCCAGCCTTGGTAATTATGTAAAAATTGGCAATGGAAAAGATTCTGTAAAAAATCAGGTAAGAATAAAATTATCGCAGAGTTTTGTAAATGGATTTAATTCCATAGATACAAATGCTACTAATCCGTACAAATCTGATTCATTATTCAGGGTATTTAAAAAGGGTTTTGCCATTATTGCCAATGGCACCGGTAATGGTTTACTTTACACTAATTTAACTGATTCGTCATCAAGATTAGAAATCCATTACAAACGTAAGATTGGGGCTGTTATTGATACCACTTATAGTTTATTCAAGTTATCTAATTTTAGTAATGCAACCGCTGCAATAAGGCCTTCGTCAACTGCAAATAATATTATTAGAAACCGAAGTGGCTTTCCAGTTTCAAATCCGCCGGCAAGCGAAATTTATTTACAAACTACTCCGGGTACTTATGCTAACTTAAAAATACCTTCTCTCGGAACGCTTTCCAATAGGATCATTCACAGGGCAGAAATAATAATAGAACAAGTTCCATTTAATACTCAAACGGACGGATATTTTTCTGCTCCTGATTATTTGTACTTAGATTTAAAAGATAGCAGTACCAGTCCGACTTTTCCAGAGAAATGGAAGCCACTTTATTTTGATTTAAACCCTAACACAGCTTATGATCCGGATTCTAAAGTAAACACTTATTTTCCGGGTGGTGGGATAGATTTTCTTTATTATGGCGGCTATGCCAGAAATAAAAAAGATGTTTTTGGTAACCCCATAAAATACTACAATTTTAATATTACCCGTTATGTTCAGCAAATTGTAACCAAGCATACTAATAATTATACACTAAGGTTGCAGGCACCTTACAATCTCATTTATCCTCAGTATTTACCTAATTATATACCTTACAATAACAGGTTAGCGTATGGAAGAGTTAAAGTTGGAAGTGGAACTAATCTTAATTATAAAATGCGGCTGCGTATTGTTTATTCAAAAATTTAAAAATAATTTATTAAGATAAGTGTATAAGTCCTCCAAAAGCTTTGGAGGACTTTGTTGTTTAAGTGCTGTACCCTTATCTTTGCAATCTTAAAAAAAAATAATATGCCATATTTGTTTACATCAGAGTCAGTAAGTGAAGGACATCCTGATAAAGTTGCCGACCAGATCAGTGATGCTTTAATTGATAATTTTTTAGCTTTCGATCCTCAAAGTAAAGTGGCTTGCGAAACACTGGTAACAACCGGACAGGTTGTATTAGCAGGCGAAGTAAAAAGTAAAGCTTATTTAGATGTGCAGGAAATAGCACGTGGTGTTATCCGCAAAATAGGCTATACCAAAAGTGAATACATGTTTGAGGCAAACAGTTGCGGTATCCTTTCTGCAATACATGAGCAATCAAGCGATATTAACCAGGGTGTAGATAAAAAGAAAAAAGAAGAGCAGGGTGCAGGCGACCAGGGAATGATGTTTGGTTATGCTACCAACGAAACAGAGCATTACATGCCGATGGCATTAGATCTTGCCCATAATTTATTAATAGAATTAGCAGTTATTCGCCGTGAGAAAAATTCTAAAATGTCTTACCTGCGCCCCGATGCAAAAAGCCAGGTAACATTAGAATACAATGATAAAAACGAGCCTGTGCGTATTGATGCTATTGTAATATCTACTCAGCATGATGATTTTGACAGCGAAGCAAAAATGCTGGCTAAAATTAAAGCTGACGTAATTAATATTTTAATACCAAGAATGAAGTTGAGGTATAAAAAATATGCGAAGTTGTTTAATGGCGATATTACCTATCACATTAACCCCACGGGTAAATTTGTAATTGGTGGTCCACATGGTGATACCGGTTTAACAGGCCGTAAAATTATTGTAGATACTTACGGTGGTAAAGGTGCACACGGCGGTGGTGCATTCAGCGGTAAAGATCCCAGCAAAGTTGACCGTTCTGCTGCTTATGCTACAAGGCATATTGCAAAAAATTTAGTAGCTGCAGGTTTGTGCAGCGAAGTGTTGGTGCAGGTTTCTTATGCAATTGGTGTTGCAAAACCTACCAGCATTAATGTAAACACTTACGGCACAGCTGCTGTACAATTAACAGATGGTCAAATCAGCAAGATAGTAGAAGGCGTTTTTGACATGCGTCCTTACTTTATTGAGCAGCGTTTAAAATTGCGTAATCCTATTTACAGCGAAACTGCAGCTTATGGCCACATGGGCCGTGTACCACAAGTGGTAGAAAAAACATTCACTTCTCCTGATGGAAAAAAGATTACTAAGAAAGTTGAATTGTTTACATGGGAGAAATTAGATTATGTAAATAAAGTAAAGAAAGCTTTTGGAATATAGCCTCTATTCCCTATAGGGGAAAATGGAGAAAATTATGTTTTATTAAGCGTATAAAAAAGAGGCTGAATTTATTTTCAGCCTCTTTTACTTTTAGTGGTTTCTTAATTATTTTTATTAACCTCTACTTTACTTTTAGGCAGTTGTTGTTTTCCCTGGATAGTTTTACTTTATCAGAAAATGTTTTGGTTAAGGTTACATTTCTTCCCTACTTCATCAATAGGACACCCAAAATCATTCAAACAGCTTTAGAATCGTTTTTTGCTCATCAGTTTTATCCAAAAGCATCAATTTTGTCTCTTTAGACTGAGGTAAGGTTACAGAGGACGGGGAACATTTTTGAGGGGAAAATGATGAAGTCAGGAAACTATTCTTTTTTAGATTCTCTAAAATAAAAAAACCTTCTTTTTAGAAGGTTTTTTATTTTTAATGTAGAAAGAAATTTATTTACCCTTTAGCTGTAGCTGTAGTTGTTTT
>NZ_JANPCM010000039.1:0-3948 GCF_031430955.1 Ferruginibacter sp. | reverse complement strand
CATCGAAAACAAAGTAAAGGCAGTAAAATATTTTGTTTCATCTAACGGCATTCCCAATTCTCTGCCGTAAGCACCTATGGCATCACCCGCCATTACTTCCACACCTACATATAAAAACAAGCACAAAACCCCCAGCATTAAATGTTTAAATTGAAATACATTTGTTTTTGTTACAATCGAATTGTTTATTGTTGCGTCGTCCTTGTTCATATCAATTTCGGGAAGCGAAGATTTTTTTATCATTATTGCTAAAAGCACTAATACTACAGCCATAATTATATAAGGCGAAATTACTCTTGTGGCCAGTTCATTTAAAAGATTATTTTTTGTTACTGTATCTGTTGCTGTCTTTACCTGTTCTTCAATTGCATTTGCATTTTTTAAAACCAATGCACCTAAAATGATGGGGCTTAACATACCGGCAATTTTATTGCAAATACCCATAATGCTGATGCGTTTGGCAGCACTTTCAATAGGGCCTGCAATACTTATGTAAGGGTTAGATGCTGTTTGTAATAATGCCAGGCCCATACCCTGAACAAACAAACCGGTTAGAAATAATCCAAAACTTCGGGCATTGGCAGCAGGCACAAAAATTAATGATCCGGCAGCCATTACCAATAAGCCTAAGGCCATGCCATTTTTAAATCCCGTTTTCTTTAAAATTATTGATGAGGGTATTGCAAGAAAAAAATATGCCATATAAAAAGCAAAGGTTACAAAAAAGGCCTGTATATCATTTTCTAACTGGCAGGCCAGTTTTAAAAATGGTATTAATGTTCCATTAAGCCAGGTAACAAAACCAAATACAAAAAATAAAATGCCAATGATGATAATGGCGTAACGGTTGTTTTGCTTTTGCTCCATAATAATTTTTTATGTACGTGAATTGGAAAAATACAAAGAGTTACTGGTATTACATTCACAAATGCAATGTAAAACGTTTGCATGAAATGCTTTCTGCGCAAGCGTTTGCGTAAAATACTTTTTGTGCAAACGCTTGCACAATGTTTACCGAAAACGATTTGCTATGTTTGATTTACGATTGTGCTACACTATGAAATTAACAGTACTATTTTTTCTCAGGATAACTAACAGCATCAACAGTAAGAATTACAGAGAGAATATTTTATCGAAGTGCCTTTAAAACTAAACACTTTAATTTATTTATTATTAAACCAAACTTAATTATTCATGAAAAAGAAAATGTTTTATTTACCTGTGCTGCTGTTGCTGTGTTATATTTCGGCAAAGGCACAAACCGCCAATTCTTATTATGTAGATGGCTCACAGGCTACGAATGGAACGGGCACTTTAGCCAGCCCATGGAACCGTATTTATTATGCTATCAACAGGGTAAGAGATACTACTAAAGATGCCATTGTATATATTAAAGCCGGCACTTACACCATTGATTCTACTAACTATTTATCGCAATTGTATATTGGCAGTAATAATGGTGGTGCCAATGGAAAATATTTAACACTCAGGCCGTATGCAGGTGATGAAGGTAAGGTATATATAGATGGAAGCAAGCTGGCTACTAATCCATTTTATCCTAACATGCTTATTGTTAGTGGTGCTAAATACGTAAAGCTGCAGGGCTTGCGGTTTAGAAGTTTGAAAAATACAAATGGTTATGCTGTTAATATACAGGGGGCACAAAATATTGAAATAAATAATTGTGCTTTCGATACCTTACGCTGGACTGCTACCAGTGCTGAATATGGTTACCCAACAGTTAACAATACCAGCAATTTTATTCATGCTGTTTATCTTGCCAACAACACTAACATTACCATTACAAATGATACATTGCGAAATTCGGCACCCGGCTGGGGTGAGTTTGTAAAAGATGCAGGAGGTAATACTGGTATTACGCAAACGGCTTTAGTGTCAACCAATGTAACCGCTGTTGCTTCTGACTATTATGTTGCGTTAACTGGTAACGATACAACCGGCAGTGGCTCCATCACCAAGCCATGGCGCACTGTTAAAAAAGCAAATGAGTTAGCAGGAATTAATTATACTTATTCTCCTTCTATATTAATAAATGCACCAGTAACCGTTTATCTCCGTGCAGGCACACATAAGCCATTAACCGACGGAATTTTTATTGGCAGTAACCGTGGTACTAACGGCCAGTGGTACACCATAAGAAACTATCCCGGAGAAAATGTTATTGTAGATGGCAGTAATATCACCGGAAAATTTTCGGCACTTATTGCAATTTCAGACGCAAAGTATATTCGTATAGAAGGATTAAAGTTAACTAAGATGACCAATGATTCTGCATTGCAAAATATTGGCCCTTCTGTTGGCACAAAAGATACGAGGTTTGGTATTATTGTAAGCGGCAAATCTTCCAATGTTATTATTAAGAAAAATGAAATTTATGATATGGCATGGACAAGAAATAGTAGCAAACAAAAAATACCCACCGGCAGCGATAACCTTAATCCATTGGTAATACTGGGTACAACTGATACATCAATAAGAAATGTTATTATCGACAGCAATACAGTGTATAATAATATTACTGGTTATGCAGAGGCTGTTACTGTAAATGGAAATGTAGATTCTTTTGCTGTAAATAATAATTTGGTTTTTGATAATGCAAACATTGGTATAGTGGCAGCAGGTAATTATCAATGGGTGGTAGATGATGCAACTTTTACAGTAACTGCACCAAATAATTTTTCTAAAAATGGATTTATACTTAATAACACGGTCTATAGAAATATTTCACCCATCGCAGTTTCTGCCGGTATTTATTTAGATGGCTCAAGAAATGTTCTGGTACAAAATAATGAATCTTATAATAACGGAACAGGGTTGTCGGTAGGTAACGAGCAACCGAACAGCATAAGCGGATACCACACTGTAAATAGTAATGTATTCCGGGATAATTTATCAGCAGGGCTTTATTATGGCAGTACTAATCCCACCTCATGGGTGCAAAATTGTACGGTAAAAAATAATACTATTAAAAATAATTATGTGCTTGATTCTGTATTGAGGGCAAAAGCTAATAATCAATATGGCATCACTAACGTTTCGCAACGTTATACTGAAGTAAATATTTACCGTTTAAGAAATAGTATGTTTAAACAAAATACTATTGAGTCTTTATCAAATATTGTTTTGGGTTTATACCTTACTCAATCAGCAGATACACTCTGGTACAATACTTATTATGTAATTAGCGGCGATGCCTGCCAGGCCATTTTTGTGCAGGATAAAAATAACGATGGAGTGATTGCATTACCCGCCGATTCTATTTATTTTAATTTTCACCAGTATGCAAAAAGAACCGGCTACGATCAAAATTCTTCCTGCGAAGGACAAAGCTATAATCCCTCAGGTTGTGGTACGCCACCAGCAGCTTTTTTAGGTGGTGGTTTAGAAGAGCAGTTAATTGCTGATGAAAGTAAAATTAATATTAAAACTTTCCCCAACCCGGTAGTAAATAATTTATTTATAAAAATGAGTTTGCAAACTGCAGGGTTAGTAAATGTGCAAATGATAGATTTATCAGGAAGAATAGTATTAAGCAGGCAGCAACAATTATCAAAAGGTGTACAGCAATTAAATATACAAGGGATTAAACAGGCAGCGATAAAACCCGGTATTTATTGGGTAAAGATTGCTACACCTGACGAAACAAAAATATTTAAAATAGCAGTGCAATAAAAATAACTACTGACGTTTTCAAAAAAAATCGCCGTATTAGCTGCGGCGATTTTTTAACATAAAATAATTTATATTTTTTTTGTGGTATGATTATTACACAAACGTTTGCACATATTTAGTATTTGTTATTGGTATAAGTTTGAACCGTAAATAATAACTGTATGACATTTAAATACAACCGACGGGATTTTTTAAAGCAAACCACTGCTGCAGGAGCAGGAATTACTTTGTTGCAATCGCCATTAAAAATTTTTG
>NZ_JANPCM010000038.1:0-5520 GCF_031430955.1 Ferruginibacter sp. | reverse complement strand
ATTTCGCTTTGCTTTATACCATTAACCTCCAGTTATGCAAAAAATTATTTTTGGTTTGTTTACATTTTTTTTGTTTGGCTTTGCAAAAGCACAAGCGGTCAAGGTATTGGTAGCGGATAAAAAAATAAGTATGCGTGGGCTGAGTGTGGTAAATGATAAAGTAATTTGGGTTAGCGGCAGCGAAGGTACCGTGGGCAGAAGTATAGACAGCGGCTCCACCTGGAAATGGATAAAGGTGAAAGGTTTTGAAAAAACTGACTTCAGGGATATTGAGGCTTTTGATGGTATGACCGCTGTAATTATGGGTACTTCCGACCCGGCGTATATTTTAAAAACAGTTGATGGGGGCGATAGCTGGAAAGTGGTGTACGAAAATAAAACCAAGGGCATGTTTTTAGATGCCATGCATTTTTGGAATGAGATGAGCGGCATTGTAATTGGCGACCCTGTTGATGATAAAATTTTTATTGCAAGAACTTTTGATGGTGGTACAACGTGGGAAAGTATTCCACCACAGTATTTTCCTGTTGCAGAAAAAGGTGAAGCCTGTTTTGCATCGAGTGGCACTAACATTGCTGCATTAAATTTAAGCGAAGCAGTTTTTGTTACAGGCGGTTTACACAGCCGCATGTTTATACGCAATGATAAATTTGAAATGCCGTTACTGCAGGGTAAAGAAAGTACCGGCGCCAATTCGGTGGCTGTAAAAAATGTAAAAAAGAAACCAACTATAATTGTTGTTGGCGGCGATTTTACCACCAAAGATTCCACCACAAAAAATTGCTGCATTACCACCGATGGTGGTAAAACTTTTACCGTGCCGGAAATTGCGCCGCATGGCTACAGGAGTTGTGTGGAATATTTGCAAAAAAATAACTGGTTAAGCTGCGGACTAAATGGTGTGGACTACAGTACAAATGATGGCAAAACATGGACATGGATTAGCAAAGAAAGTTTTCATGTTTGTAAAAAAGCAAAAAAAGGTAAGGCTGTTTTTTTTGCAGGTAATGGTAAAATTGGTAAACTGGTACAATAAATGTTAGGTGTAACCGGGTATGATAAAACTTATTCTTGCTGTAAGTATTTTATTTTTTTGTAACTGCACTGCGGCGCAAAATAAAAATATTGCAGCCATCATTACTAAAAATACTGTAAGGCAGCCGTTATACATTACTGCTCATGCGGTAAATGAAAAATCCACTTTCATCTATTGCGATTTTGCAAAAGCGCCGCTTAATTTTAAAGACAGCATAATTAATTTTGATAAGGTTCAGGTAACTGCAATTGATTTAGTATTTACAGATTTTCCTTCTTACAATGATTTAATAAAGCTTAATACACAGAGAATAGAAAATCTATTTACAAAATATCCTTCTCTTGCAAAAAATAAAACCATAGCCTGGAAAGTAGTAAGGCAAACCGATGGTGGTGAAAAAGATTCGGCTCTACATCTTTTTCATGGCTTTGTAATTTATTACCGGCCATTGCAAAACAAAACCACCATGGTTACCGATCTTATTAAATTAAAAGAAATGCTGGCGCCAAAAGACAGCATGGCTAAAAGAAGAAATGGTTTTGTAACCGGCGACACTACCGAACTGCGTAAGCAGTACGAAATTGAAGATTATACTACTGTTTTAAAATTGCCTGTGAAAGAAGCATTGCAATATTTAGGTATTGATGAAAGAGAAAAAGTAATTTATAAAAATTATGATTCGTTGTTTGTGTATTTAAAACCATCTGGTGACAGTTCTTACAAACAAACTTTAAAACCGCCAGTTGATTCTACCGTTTTAAAAGTACTTGACCGTATGCAATGGAAAAATATGCTGGTGGTGGCCGATGTTACGGCAAGCATGTATCCTTACACCGGACAATTATTGTACTGGTTACAATTGCATGAAGATGAAAGACGCATTAACCAGTTTGTATTTTTTAATGATGGTGATGATAAGGATGATGAACAAAAAATTATTGGAAATACTGGTGGAGTTTACACTACTCCATCATCTGTTTTTGAAGTAGTGGAGCAGTTGGTTTTTAAAACCATGAGCAACGGTAATGGCGGCGCCATCCCGGAAAATAATATTGAAGCATTAATAAAAGGAACAGCTGCCTGTAATAATTGCGATGCTGTGGTGATGATTGCAGACAACAATTCTGCTGTAAGCGATATGGCATTACTAAAACAGTTACATAAACCGGTACACATTATTTTGTGCGGTGTACACGATGCTGTTACTTTGGATTATTTAAATGTTGCAAAAGGCACCAGCGGTTCTGTGCATACGGCAGCAGAAGATATACAACTGGCGAATTTAAAAGAAGGAGAAAAAATTATTATCAATGGCCGCAGTTATATTATTACTAAAGGCAAATTTGTTGTGGAGTAAAAAAAGCCGGTGAAGAATCACCGGCTGGAAAATGGATATTTAACACTTCTATTTATGCAGAACAATTTTACCTAAATCCGTATCGTTGCCACGGCGGATTGGAATATTATTGATAACGGAATCTTTATAACCGTTGGATGGTTTAATAATAAGAGTAACTGTATTGGTCTTAATGCCCCTGATTTTAAATTCTCCATCATTATCGGGAATTGCTCTTAAGGTATCGTTACCAGCAATTACCATTAGTGTTGCCGGTAAAGCGCCTGATGGCCTTATTTCTCCTTCCAGCTCACCAGATTTACCATGACTGAAATGCCCAATTTTTAATTTCAATTCCCATCTGCCGTTATGAAAACGGATAGAACCATGCCCATCGAAATCTAACCAAATGCGTAAATGACGTGGGTCTAAATGATCTACATCGCCATGTACATCAATGGTTATTACTTTATCAATATTAGTGAGCAGAATAATTGCACCGTTTAATACAACCGAGTTACGTGTGCCCAATGTAATTCTTATTTTTTCCACTTCGCCGTTGGGTATATAGCCTGCTGCCAATAAAGTATCCAGGCCGTTTCTAAAACGCAGGATATTGTACACTCCTGCTCTTATAGTAAGTGTATCCCAGCGTTCTCTGCCAGTTGAATCTTCTACTTTTACTTCAACCCTTTGTATATCTAAAAAAATAGAATCGAAAATTACCGACGGGTCATCGGTCATCATAATTTTTAATTCGCTTTTTCCGGGAGGTAAAGCACCCGGGCCGGCAGAGGTTTCTTTTTTACAGGAAATAAATACTACAATCATTGTTGTTAAAAACAAGGATAAAAAAAGCAGTGATTTTTTGATTTTCATACGAATAATTTTTATGTGACTAATTTTTTACTTTAATATTACTGCCAAATTAATACCTATAAAACCTGCAGCAATACTAATGTTGCCGAGCAGTAAAAATTACCTGCTGAACAGGAAAATAAAAAGGTTGTATGAAAACGGGAGATTATTTTTTAAAATCGAAATTTACAGCTCCCTGTATTAAAGCAAAGCTTACCAGGTGTTTCCAGTGAAAAGGTTCTTTTAAATACAATACAGCAAACACGGCGAAAACCACCAACTAATTACCTCCTGCGTAATTTTTAAATGAAAACCATTAAACAATATTCAAAAAAAGCAATGCCCCCAACTAATGCCAATGCCTTTCCACAAAGAAATTTCTGTATTTTTCAAATGACCGTACCAGGCGAAGGGTCATAAATATGTTGGAGGTGATAAGGAGGAGGATTCTGCGGAGCATTATTCAAATATATTTTTGGCAGGATTTTGCCTGCTGTCAAAAATTTGAAGCAGCTCAATCCTTTCTTCGAATACTTCGTAATAAAGGATATTATGTTTGGTGATAAAGATTTTTCTAATTGTTGGATATCTGGAAGATTTTCGGCTGATTGAAGGATTTATGGCAATGGCATCCACTTTTTTATAAAAGGTCCTTAAAAATTTCTTTGCAACATTTACAGACCATTTTCTTTCTAAATAAAAAACAACAGCATCCAAAGATTTTAAAACGTCGGTTGAAATAATTACTTCGTAAGCCATTTTGCAAAATGTTTTTTTACCTCATCATAAGTATGAAATTCGCCTTTTTTTATTTCTGCTCTTGCCTTTTCAATTTGTTCCCATTGTCCTTCAGTTAAATCATCTTCATCAGTATGTACAGAAGTTTTATAATCTACTGCATCATCATAAAGCATTTGCAAGGCTGTTTCATCTTCCATATCTTCTATCAGCTTGTAAATTTTTTGTTTAATTTCTTCTTTGCCCATAAAAAAGCATTTTTATAAAAATACTGAATTTTTTACTAAATAAAAAGCCCGGTAAAACCAGGCTTTAAAATATGCTGCAAAAAAAATATTAATTCAAACTTCTAAAATCCACCGGCACCAGTTTACTTACACCGGCTTCCTGCATGGTAACACCATAAATTACATCTACTGCACTCATGGTTTGTTTATTATGCGTAACAATGATGAACTGGGAGTTTTCACTGAATTTTTTTATCATGTTGGTAAATTTGCCCACATTGGCATCATCCAGCGGCGCATCTACCTCATCTAAAATACAGAATGGTGCAGGCTTAATTAAATAGATAGCAAACAATAAGGCCGTTGCAGTTAATGTTTTTTCTCCACCACTTAACTGGCCAATTGATGATGGACGTTTACCTTTTGGTTTAGCAACAATATCAATACCGGTATCGGCTAAATTTTCAGGGTCAACCAAAACCATATCTGCAGTATCATCTTCGGTAAATAAAGCCTGGAAAACTTTTTGAAAATTTTCTCTTACCTTATTAAATGTATCTAAAAACTGCTGGTTAGCTGTTGCTTCCACTTCCTGAATAGTAAGCATTAAACTTTCCTTTGCAGTAACCAAATCATTCTTTTGCTCTAAAATAAATTCGTAGCGCTTCTTCATTTCGGTGTACGCTTCAATTGCCGTAGGATTTATTTCGCCGATATTTTCTAAACGTTTACGCTGCCTTTCATTTTTTTCCTGCAATTCTTCCAATGGCGTATCGCCGGTTCTTGGTTCATCAATAATGGCATCAAGGTCAACTTTAAATTCTACGTTCAGCCTTTCCTTCATGCCGGCCAACTGCAGTTTTAAATCGGTTAACTTATCTTTTATTTCATTTAATAAAGTATCAATACCTTCTTTACTTTTTTGTTTGTGGCGTAACTCACTTTCTTTTGCAGCCAAAGCATTTCTTAAATTGTAATAAGCCTGGTCTGCTTCATTCAACTTCTTTTCTTCGCCTTCTTTATTCTGCAGCATGGTTACCAATAAAGTTTCCAATGCCTGCAATGCAATGGCAGTTTCGGAAATACTGGTTGCTGCTTCGTTTAATTGTAAGCTGCTGCTTTCTATTTGTGTTTGTAAATCTTTTAACTGGTTGCTTTTAAATTCAAATTCCTGCTTTAAAGAAATTACTTTGCTTTGCTGTTTGGTAAATTGAAGATTACTGTCGTTAAATGTTGCCGTTGCAAAATTATATTCCTGCTCAGCAGTGGCATAATCCTGTTCTATCAAATGCATTTTATCTCCCAACTCTTCTAACTGGGTGTTG
>NZ_JANPCM010000037.1:0-5393 GCF_031430955.1 Ferruginibacter sp. | reverse complement strand
AGTTTAATGGAATTTGCAAGACAACAATGGAATGATATATAACCACCTCACTGGCCCCACACTGGCCCCACACTGGCGCCAGTGTTCAACCGAAGGTTGGTCACTGGTGTCTATAAGTTCAAGCGGTCTGCGACCGCAGCATGGTACAACATAAAAAAAATAAAGCCACTGATTAAAAGCGGCTTCGGTACTACCATCAGCATCTGTAAAAGATAATCCTAAACCTGTAAAAAAGAAAGCAGCTAAACCGAATAAATAGTTAACAGGGATATCCTGCATCTAACCACATACCAGTGTAAGCGGTTATTTGGTTAATAGTAAATTTAATGAAGCGTAAAACTTTGCAAGTTATCACCAGTAATACGGTTGCTTTTGACGAATTTACTCGTTCTGACAAACGGCACGGTATTTTTTATTTTCTCTCCATGGTCTAACACGTATTTAGTTAACTGAAGACACGAACAAGGCGAAGTTATTTTTTACTTCCCGAATTTATTCCACCGGTAAGTGAATGAAAAAATAAAATAACGGGAAATTTGCATAGTGCGGATATCCATTATACTATTTCCACTTACCAGCCTGTTAAATGAAAAATTTTGATTTAGAATATTATACCCCCCAAAACTTAAATAGATTTTTTTCTTTTTAAATAATTTTTTCTCCACAGAAACATTCAAAAGATTAATGTTATTATTTAAAGAGGCATCAGGTCCGTGGTTAATTATTAATTCAAAATCATATTTTACAACCAGGTTGCTCGGTAAATCCATTATCATATTGTTACTAAGTGTCCAGGTGGAAGCATTATAATTATTGGCCCGGCTTATTAAATCCCTGGAAGCAGTGAGGGTATAAAAAACTTCTGTCCCAAACTCAAGCCATTTATTATTTTTGTAAATAAACTCCAGGCCTTGTGAAATAAACCAGTTGTTTCCACTTTGCTTTTTACTGTTTACAAGTATGGCATTGTGATTATAGCTGAATGAACCATTTAACTTAAGCCCATACTTGTTTTTGTTAAATGCCTTTGAAAAAGTATAAAATCCGTTTAAGCTGTAATAGCCATTTAAATTTTCGGGTCTGTTCAGTTGGGCACCGCTGCTGTCAAGTAAAATATTATTGTTCACTATTTTATTTTGTACTTTATTAAATCCGAGTGTTGAGAATAAACTGCTGCCAGATGCAAAACTGAAACTATTGTAAGACATATTTAAAGTATGCGCAAATTCCGGTTTAAGATTGGGATTACCTTCTTTTTGAAATTGCGGATTTGACATATCTCTTACAGGTTGTAATTGTGCAGCAACAGGCTGCCGGGTATTGCCACGGTAGCTTACACTTAAATTTCGGGAACGTGAAAAAGCATAATTAAATCTGGCCAGTGGTGATACATTCAACGTTCTCTGTGGTTTAATTAAAGAATCTTTTTCATCGGAATAATTTCTGGAATTTACAGGCATCAATGTTATACCAATTGAATAGTTATATTTTTTTTTAATAGTTCTTAAATTCAAACCAATATTGTTATTGTTGAACCGGTTTGTAAACTGATTACTGAAGGTGGAATCATAAACATAATTGCCTGATCTGAAATCACGTACAAAAACATTCCTGTGATTGATTGAATTTGAAAAATTATACAGGTATGTCAAATCAAGATACATGTTTTTTAAAACGGGTTCGGTGTAGGCAAAGGAAAAACTGTAATTATTACCTTTATTTTTTTGAAAAATCTGCTGATCCTGTGTACTGTCCTGAAATGCGCCCCGGATGTCAAATATCCTGGTAAAAGATGGTCGGTATGTTTCCACATTTGACCGCAGAAAAGACGGGTTAAGACTGATTGAAAGATTTCTCCCTTTTTTAAGGAAATACCGGTTGTATAAAATATTAAAATCAATTGCGGGTGTATGCATCTTACCAGAATCCCTGGTAGATCCTTCGCTGGTTTTATATGTATTATTTAATAAGTTGTAATCGGTGTTATTGTTGTTGCTGCTGTTATTAAAAAATATTTCTGAACTAATTTTAATATAGCTCATAGAATCGGGCTTTAATTCCATGTTTAAGGAAAGCTGATTATTATTTCCCCGGTTGGTATAATTATAATATTGGTTATTAAAGTAAGTTTGTGTTGGATATATATATTGCAAAAACTGATCCCGAAAACCAACTGTTTTATGGTTTCCAAAATTATAACTTCCATAAAATGAATTCATTTTTCCAAAGTCAATCCGGTAATTTACTCCGGCAGTATGATTTGTGGTAATACCATCGGGCATTCCGATATTATTTTGTATACCTGAATTTCCAATATTGCCGGTATTTTGCAAAGGTATAACAGCAGGTAAGCCAGCATTAGACTTACCGGTAATTACATTGCCATTATTAATGTTATTGGAATTGCAAAAAAAAGAAAGCTGCGATTTATCTGAAAAGAAATTAGTACCGAGTTTAAACTGGTAACTGTCAGAAGATCCATACCCTGTTGTTACATTACCAAACATGCCGTTGCTTTTATCTTTTTTTAACTGCAGGTTAATTATTTTAACCGGTACTTCTGATTTAATTCCTGATTTTGCGGCTGCATCTCCATAATCATCAATTACCTGTATTTTATCAATGATATTTGCAGGCAACTCACGGGTTGCCATTTTTACATCGTTGCCAAAAAAATCTTTGCCATTTACTTTTATTTTATAAACAGGTTTACCCTGGGCGGTTATGATACCGTTTTTATTTACCTCTAAACCCGGCAGTTTTTTCAGGATATCTTCAACAGTTGCATCTTCTTTTACTTTAAACAGGCTGGCTTTGTATTCTATGGTATCTTCCTTTAACACAATAGAAGAAACAGCTACTTCAACATGCTGTAATAATTTATTATCGGGGTACAGCACGATATCGCCCAGTTGAAAAATTGAATACAGCTTATTAAACCGGTATTCCTGTGTATAGGTTATATATTCCGGGGCTGTTGCAACAATTATAAATTTTGATGCCCGCACTTTAAAAGTAAATGCACCTGTTTTGCCCGAAACAGTTTGCAAAGTATCGGGTAAGCCGGACACCAATAGCTTAATAGATATGCCTTGAATAGCAACGCCAGTTGAATCCATAATTTTTCCAATTACCTGCTTTTCATTTTGGGCAAATAATGGAGTAGTACAGATGAAAATTACAGGAAGCAATATGTAAATAAACCTGTTAATCATGCTTGTATTTAAATAAAATTTTAAAGCGGCCTGGCATTTACCCAGACCGCTTTAAAATTATTGAAAAAAAAACCGGTAATTACCTTAAGGTTTTACCTGAATATTTCCGCCTGTAATTGCATTCATGGTTACGTTAAAGTTACTATTACAACTGCCACCGAAAACAAAATAATCTGAAAATTTATCATCAGTAGAATTTGCACCTTCCCCATTATCCTGTACTTTAAACCAAATACGATCTCCTACGGCAATGGGGAAACCTTCTCCAGTAACCTGTGTTACAAGGCCGGTCATTACTGCGGTTTTGCCGTCGGCTAAAACATTAAGACAATCAATATTGCCATGCACCCTGATATCCTGTCCGGGGCTTTTTGTTTCAAAAGAGCCCGTAACATTATTTGATGCATCTGTTTGGGCATGAAAAGAAAAATGTTGTGTACCATTCAGGTAAGGTAAAGTAAGTGTACCTTGTCCATTAGCTGATGGTCGTGGTGGTAAAATTTTAAATGCTGTAAGAGCAACAAGGCTCACTAAAAAAATACCTCCGGTTAAAATTAATGCTAACTTTTTCATTTTGTTTGTGTTTTTGTTATGATTAATTAAAAAATATTTCATTCAAAATTTAATTACGGCTTTACCTGAATATTTCCGTTTGCGATGTTAAACATCCCAATGGAGAAAAGCCCGCAAAACTGGGTGGAGCCCGATTCGAAAATATCTGAAAACTTATCGCTTGCAGCATTTGATCCTTCTCCATTATCCTGTACTTCAAAATATACAAAATCGCCTACTTCATAACTACCAGGAAAACCATCCCCTGTTTTTTGTGTAATTACGCCACTCATAAAAGCTGTTTTGTTATTAGCCAGAATCCTGAGGCAGGAAATATTGCCATGTAATCTTACTTCCTGGCTGGCACTTTTCACTTCAAATGAGCCGGTTACATTTCCATTATTATCTGTGCTGGCATGAAATGAAAAATGCTGAATTTTAGCCAATCCAAGATCCAGAGCTCCTTGCCCATTGGCAGATGGTCCGGGAGGTGGTAAAGTTTTAAAAGCGGTAGCTGCATAAAGAGCTACCAGCAAAATTGCTGCTGAAAGAAAAACGGTGATTTTTTTCATTTTGTTTAAGTTTAAGGTTAAAAAAAACGTTCTGATATAAAAAAAGAATTCATATACATGCTGTTTAATACAATTGATTGTTACAATTCGCAATTGCAGAAGGATATAAAAATTAAGGAATAAGATTAAAAGCAGTTCTTGAGATAAACAGAAGATTGAACGTGTGTTTTTGTAATAGTTTTTCAGGAGTAAAGAAACTATATTGATGTAGTACAGAGATTAAATCAGATGTCTCAAAGAAATTGGGTTAGTAAAATACAACTTTATTTATTAAATGCAAATATTTGAATGAGAAATTTGTTCTTTAGAAAATTTGCCTTCGTATCTGGAATTTTTACACTTGATCAATTTAGTTTTTATCTTTTTCGTAATTAAGTAACCAGTAGTTGCCGTATTTATCGGTAAGATCGCCGAAAGTTTTTCGTGAAAACTTTGTATATCTTCATCGTTGCTGCAATTAATCGCAGGCGAAAAGTTATTGCCTTCGCCTTTGTTGGTATGCCGCCGAGCCAATGTGCAAGGCATACCAACAACCAGCCCAAATTCCGCTGCAACCAAAGCCAGGTATTATGTTCGTTACGACATTCTGTAACAGAATGTTGTTGATATGCTCACGCTTTGTAGCTTTGCTTCGATACCAACAACGGCTAGGATATCAACAAGAGCGTAAAATCAGCAACATGGTTGAGACTGTACTTTTACTAATTATTTCATTAGGTGTTTGGGCGTTTAGTCGATTGAAGTTTGAAATAAAACGGGAACACCGTCGTAACTATTACAGAGATGAGTATCTTAAATCGGATGCATGGAAAAGGAAACGTTATGTGGTTCTTAAGAGAGATAATTGGCGCTGCGTAAATTGTGGTGCACCTGCTACACAAGTCCATCACAAAAAATACTTAAGAAAGAACATTGGAAAGGAGCCAATTGAATGGCTTGTTTCTGTCTGTAAGAAATGTCATGACTCCTTACATCAGTAGCCTATAATACAACGTAACAAATTAAAATCCTTGTTATTAGTACGCCGCCGAGCCAATGTGCAAGACGTACCAAC
>NZ_JANPCM010000036.1:0-1560 GCF_031430955.1 Ferruginibacter sp. | reverse complement strand
ACTGTACAACAAGCAACTTTCTGCTGCCAGTAAAATCATAATCAGCCCACGCATTACATCTAACGAAAGCAACCGTTGCTGCTGCAAAGGGGTTATATAATTTTCTCCAGATTTTACTGTTTGCATAATGAAGCAAATTATACAAAGGTTTGCTGAGAATGCTATGCAAACGTTTTACTGGTTTTAACCAGATGTGTAAAAAAGAATTTACTTTTAAGGTATGGAACAAAAGCCGGCTACTATAAAAGAAATTGCGAAACGCCTCAACGTTTCTTTTTCAACTGTATCAAGGGCACTGCACGACCATCCTAATATTGGATTGCGTACAAAAATGCGTGTGCAGCAATTAGCTAAGGAATTAGATTATCAGCCCAACCAAACAGCTATTTTTTTTCAGCAGCGCAAAACTTTTACCATTGGTGTTATTTTGCCGGAATTATCCGAAGCTTTTTTTTCAACTTCTATAAGTGGTATTGAAGATGCTGCAGAAAAAAATAATTATACGGTGTTGCTGGGGCAAAGCCACGATAATGAAGACAGAGAAAAGAAAATTGTAGAAACAATGAAAAACCATCGTGTAGATGGTGTTATAATTTCAATTTCTAAAAACACGGTAAACTACGAGCATTTTGAAAGCCTTAAAAAATATGGCATACCGATAGTATTTTTCGACCGCATACCAAAAATGACCGACATACATTATGTAGCCTGCAACATGATCTCGGGAACTATACAGGCTGTTTTATTTCTAATAAATAAAGGCCACCGTGTAATTGGTATGATTAACGGTCCTGAAAAATTATTTGCCAGCCAGGAAAGAAAAGATGGTTACATACAATCGATGACTAAAAGCCGTTTAAAGTTTGATCCATCGCTGGTGGTAAACAGCGACCTTACTTTAGAAGGCACACAAATGGCAATGGAAGAACTGCTGCGTTCTAAAAGAAAACCTACTGCTATTGTTGCCTTTAATGATTACGTTGCACTGGATGCCATACAGTTTGCATTAAAAAGAAAAAAGAAAATTAATAAAGATATTTGTTTTGTAAGTTTTGCTAACCTGCCCATAAGCACCTACAGTGCCTACCCGCCTTTGGCATCGGTGGAGCAGCACCCGTACGTACAGGGACAAAAAGCAACTGAAATTTTAATTGAGCTGATGAATAAAAGTAAAGATGAAACTTCGCAAACAGATGCGTATTACAAAATAATAGTAGATTCTCAATTAGTGGTTAACGAAAAAAAATAATTTTTAATTTTTGTTATTAAAAGAGGCAAACGTTTTACTTATCATTTAATTGTTACATTAATTAAGTTTGATAATAGATTTCATCATTAACAACTGTACATGCTGCAAAAAGTTTTTACTGCATTTGGCCTTAACGAAGCTTTTGATAAAGCTGTGACTTTTGGCTCGGGGCTGATTAACCATACATGGAAAATTAAAAATGGCAATAGCGTATTTATATTGCAAAGAATTAATGACCAGGTGTTCAAAAACCCCGGAGCTATTGCATACAACGTAGAAATAACAGGCAAATATCTTCAGCAACTTTATCC
>NZ_JANPCM010000035.1:0-2792 GCF_031430955.1 Ferruginibacter sp. | reverse complement strand
GTTATTACGCCGGAAGAAACCGGGTTTGCTGCTAATATGACAGGGGATTTAAACAATTTGTTGCTTCCTTACCTGCAAAAAGACATTCCGCATATAGTTTTTAACATGGTTAATGTAAAAGCACTTGATGAAACTGTGGGAGAATTGTTAGCCAATGTTCAACAGCAATTTTATGAAAACAACTGCTCTTTTGTAATTTGTAATTTGCAGGAAGCGGTAGAAAAACTATTAGATGAAAAAGAATTGCTGGAGTTGATGAATGTAACACCTACCGAAAGTGAGGCCTGGGATATTGTGCAGATGGAAGAGATAGAGAGAGAATTGCTGAATTAATAATGGATAATTGATTAATGAATAATGTTTTTTTCTACTTTCGTTAATTATAGCCTTATACCAATACAGGCAATATTGCTTTAAAAACATTATCCATTATAAATTATAAAATTATTCATTAAACATAAATGTTAGCACTTACCATATTGGGGAACAATTCTGCAATTCCTGCATTTGACAGAAACCCTACTGCCCAAATTTTACAGACTTTTGAAGAAAGTTATTTAATAGATTGCGGGGAGGGCACACAAATGCAAATGACCAGGTATAAAATACGCCGCAGTAAACTTACCCGGATCTTTATCTCACATTTACACGGCGATCATTATTACGGTTTAATTGGTTTATTAACCAGTATGAGTTTGCTGGGCCGTACACAAGATCTTCACCTGCATGCACCCGAAGCGCTGGAACAAATAATAAAATTACAATTGCAGGTGGCCGATACACATCTTTGTTATCAATTACATTTTCATCCTTTAAAAAGCGAAGGTATTATTGCTGATGATAAAAAAATGAGTGTGGAATGTTTTAAAGTACAGCACCGTATTGAATGCTGGGGCTTTTTATTCAGGGAGAAAAAAAATCCAAGAAAAATACATGCAGAACGTGCCGCCATTTATGAAATACCTGCAGCTTTTTATGATAAGCTGCAGCAGGGCCACGATTACGTAAATAAAAAAGGAACTATTGTACCTAATGATGAAGTAACTACAGCAGCAGCAAAAGCAAAAAGTTATGCCTATTGTGCCGATACCATTTATGATGAAAGTTTAGTGCATAAAATTACAGGTGTTGATTTATTATATCATGAAACTACTTATTTAAAAGATTTGCACGAAAGGGCTGCAAGCCGCTACCACAGCACTACACACCAGGCAGCCAATATTGCTAAACTGGGCAATGTAAAAAAATTACTGATCGGGCATTTTTCTTCTAAATACGAAACACTGGATGCATTTTTACCAGAGGCTTGCGAAATTTTTGAAAATACGGAGCTGGCGTTGGAAGGGGTTTGTTATAAGATTTAAAAGATCAGGAATTTGGAATTCGGATTATGGACGAAGTGATTTAAAGGAAGTTGCAAAAGTAAAACAGGAGTTGCTTTCCAATCCCCAATTCCAAATTACTAATTCCTTTGCCTACTATTCCAACTTTATTACATTATTATACCCATCAGCCATTACCCATTTATAAAATTCGGCAAACCATTTACGCCAGGCTTTTTCGTTATGGTTACCTTCAGCATCAATTACAGAATAAATCATGGTATTTGAATTGCTTCCTAATCTTTCTGCAACGTCTTTCATATCTTCTACATAAGTGCCACCTTCATTTTCTCCCATGTAAAAGAAAAATTTGGCGTTTATTTTTTTTGCAACGGAATCGGTTAATGATTTTATTTGAGGAGCCGTCCAGAATGCAGGAGAAAAAACACCCGCCTTACCAAATACATCAGGATATTTTAAAGCAGCATAATAAGAAATTAATCCACCCATGGAAGAACCTGCAATAATGGTATTTTCTTTAGATGATAAAGTGCGGTATTTTTTATCGATGAAAGGTTTGAGCGTTTTAATTAAAAAACTAAGGTATTCATTTCCCTGTGGTAAAAATATTTTGGATTGTGTGGAATCTTTCCAGGTAAATTCATAAGGATTATATTCGCTCATTCTTGTGGCCTGGCCATTATCAATACCCACAACAATACATGCAGGTTTTCCTTTTGCAATTAAAGAATCTAAACATTCATCAACGCCCCACTCGCTGCCAAATGCACTGCTCATTTCATCAAATAGATTCTGTCCGTCGTGCAAGTACATAACAGGGTATTCTTTTTTTCCATTTGCATAACCCTGGGGTAAATAAATCCAGATGCGGCGGGTAGTGTTAAGCTGCGGCATAAAAAATGCAGTATCTATTATATGCACATTTTGGCTTGCAGTATGTTTTTTTGCAACGGCATAATCATCTGCCCAGCCATCAACCGTATATTGCAGCGTTGCATCCGAAAATAATCTTACTACTTTATTTTCTGTCATCACACCTTTATCGGTTGACTCTGTTTTTTGCCAGCTGCCCCTTGTAAATTTAAACTGATAGGTATCTAAAGGAAGATTTTTTATTTCAATTACCAGCTTATCGTTTTCTTTTTTAAAAATATAATTAGTGTCCCCTGCGTTCCAGTTATTAAAGTTGCCGGCAACAAAAATGGTATCTTCTTTATGAGATGCAGGTGTTGCAGTAATTTCTATCCTTAAAGTAAACTGTGCAAATAATTTGAATGATGCCAACAGCAAAAAAAGAAAAATATAAACTTTGCTCCGCATCTTTTTTTAAATTGAATTTTATTTTTTAAGAAATGCTTTTACCTTTTGGTGAATACTATCACTTAAAGGTACAACCGGCAACCTTACTATATTTTCAATAATACCCAGTTCATATAAAAATGCTTTTAC
>NZ_JANPCM010000034.1:0-5708 GCF_031430955.1 Ferruginibacter sp. | reverse complement strand
ACAGGAAACCAGCTGCTTTGTATTTGTATCATAATTTTATGGCCTTTTTTAAAAGTGTGGGCCACATCAGGCAGAGTATATTTTACGGGTGTAATTTTATTAGGTACAAATGGTTCCGGCTTTTCAAAATTGTTACGGAATTTACCTCTCATAATTTCACCACGAACCAACATTTGATAACCACCCATAGGATACATTGCACCATTACCTTTTCCAAAAACTGTTTCATCGTATTTAAATTCATCGGGAAAAACATCAATTAGTTTTACCACAAAATCTGCATCGGTGGTGCTAATGCTTACCATTAAATCGGCAACTAACGGACCAGCCAATGTAATATCTTCATTTAAAACTCCTGTACTAAAAGTTAATACATCGGGTCTGCGGCTTGCAAAGCGCTGGTCGTCGGTCATATATTCTCTTGTTCTGTCTAAATGTACATCTTCGGTATAAGGAACTGGGTGAAACGGATCGCTGATGTATTCATCATAATTTTTATTGTCATCTTTTTTTAATGCTTTCATTTTTTTTGTGGTATCCATTTCTGGCATTGCCAACATAAGATCGTTACCGGCATTTAAAAATGCGTTAGAGTACTCAATATTTTTTGGTGGCCATTGCTCAAATCTTTTCCATTCATTTTCTCCACTAAAAAAAATATTGGCTTCAGCAATATCATGCACTGTGCCTTTTAATTTTAAATAAAAATTAAAAAAAGGTATTTCTATATTTTGCTGATAGTATTCACTTGTTTTACTTCCAAACCTTACGTTACCTAAATAACTGCCTTCGCTTCTGCCGCCCCAGCCACCATGAAACCATGGCCCCATCACCAAACGGTTATCGGTATTCTTATTTTTTTCTTCAATAGCTTTATATAAACTCCATGCACCAAAACAATCTTCTGCATCAAACAATCCACCAACAATAAGCATGGCAGGTTTTATATTAGTTACAAAGTTTCTTGCATTTCTTGCCTTCCACCAGTCATCATAATTGGGATGATTTATTAAATCTTTCCAAAATGCAATACTGTCGCCCATTATTTTACTAAAATTTTTTAAGGCGCCGGTCTTTAAAAAGAAATCATAATTATCCTGAGAAGGAATATTAAAACCTTTTTCACCCACTATTGTTGGTTTAGGCCTTGGTTTTCCAAAACCGCTGTAAAAATTAAAAGCATCCATTTGCATAAATGCACCGTTGTGATGAAAATCATCTCCCTGAAACCAATCGGTAACTGGTGCCTGGGGACTAACTGCTTTTAATGCCGGATGATTGCTTAAAGCCGCCATGGTACTGTAAAAGCCTGGATAAGAAATACCAAATACACCTACACGTTTGTTGTTAGCCGGAATATTATTTATCATCCATTCAATTGCATCATAAGTATCGCTGGCTTCATCAAATTCTTTTCCTTTTTTGTTGGGATTAAAAGGCCTTACATCCACAAAATTTCCTTCGCTCATCCATTTACCACGAACATCCTGTATGGCGATGATGTAGCCTTCTTTTAAATAATTTATCCAGTAAGTATTATAAAGAGCGGCATTAAATTTATCTTCTCCGTAAGGCGAACAGGTATAAGGCGTACGTTTAAAAAGTATAGGATGTTTTGCAGATGAATCTTTAGGGATATAAAATGCAGTAAATAATTTACTGCCGTCTCTCATAGGTAACAGGCGTTCAATTTTATAATAATTTTCTCTTACCCAAACAGAATCTTTATTTTGGGCTGTTATTTTTAAAAAAGAAAGGGATAAAAAAAGGAAGAACAAAAAATATTTTTTCATTTTATAATTGTTTGAGGGTTAAATTTAACGAATCTAAATCGTTTATCATGGCAAATAATGAAGAACTGATCAATAAATTTTATACTGCATTTAATAAATTGGATGCTGCAGGCATGAACAGTTGCTACAGCGATGATATTGTTTTCTTTGATCCGGTGTTTGGATTATTGCGGGGCAACGAGGCAAGATCGATGTGGGCCATGCTTTGTAAAAATGCTAAAGACTTTTCTTTAAACTATGGCAATATCATTCATTTGGATGAAGAGTTCAGCACCTGCGATTGGGTAGCCACTTATACATTTAGCAAAACAGGAAAAAAAGTGATAAATAAAGTAAGGGCCAATATGAAGTTTGCTGAGGGTAAAATTATTGAACACAGCGATGCTTTTAGTTTACATAAATGGAGTGCACAGGCACTGGGCTTTAGTGGCTGGCTGCTGGGCTGGAATAAATTTTTTCAAAACAAAATAAAAAATGGTGCAAAGAAAAATTTGCTGAAATATATGCAGCAGGCGTAATAAATATTTGTTTGCAGGATAAATTATTAAAACTACGATTGTCTTATTAAGATAACCTATTATAAAAATCCCCTATTGTATATCAGCAAAACAGGTTGTACTTTTCTGAAAATATTCTTAACCAAAACAATTAATCATGGGAAATCTTTTTGATTATTTAAACTGGCCTGCCATTTTAGTAGCAGCATTGGCTTATTTTGCTTTAGGTGCATTGTGGTATTCTAAAATTTTATTTGCTAAACGCTGGATTGCCGATTTAAAAATTGATGTAAATAATCCGGATGCGAAAAAAGGTATGGGGCTTATGTTTGGCGGCTCGTTTGTATTAATGCTTGTGCAAAGCCTTGCTATTGCAATATTGGCCGAACGGATTGGTATACGTGGAGCAGGCTGGATGGGAGGTTTGAAATTAGGTGCCCTTGTTGGCTGTTGCTTTAGTGCAGCTTCTGTTGGTGTAAATTATTTATACGAGAAAAAACCCTTGAGTTTATTTTTAATAAATGCAGGCTATGCCATTGTGGGCAATATTATTGCAGGTATAATAATCTGCAGCTGGATGTAAATAATTATTTAATAAAGCTGTAAGGTTTTAAAGCCTTACAGCTTTAAAATTTATTCTACCGTAGATACTTTTAAAATATTTGTTGGCAGATGCAGATCAACAGGTGTGCTGCCGGTATTCACCACCACATCGCCGGTTTTTAAAAATCCCCGTTGTTTTAATATTTCTATTTCATCATAAATAATATCATCCAAACTTTCTTCTTCGGCATAATAAATTGCCCTAACGCCCCAGCTTAGGCTAAGCTGATTAATTAATGTTTTTTCTTTACTAAAAATATACAATGGAGACTTTGGCCTGTAGCTGCTGAGCATAAAACCGGTGTAGCCACTTTGCGTCATACCAATTAAAGCAGCAGCTTTTGTATCCTGCGCCAGTTTGCAGGCACTGTAACAAACTGCATCGCTTAAAAAAGAAGGCGAATGCGGTTGTGGTTTTAAAATATCATCCCTGTCATAATCATACACCGTTCTTTCAACTTCTAAAATAATTTTGCTCATCATTTCCACTACCAAAGTCGGGTAATCTCCCATGGCAGTTTCGCCACTCAGCATTACCGCATCTGCACCTTCTAAAACTGCATTGGCCACATCGGTAACTTCACTGCGGTTGGGCTTGGTACGCTCCATCATACTCTCCATCATTTGCGTAGCCACAATTACCGGTTTTGCCCGGTGCATGCATTTGCGTATTAAATCTTTTTGAATAATAGGCACCTGTTCAATAGGTACTTCCACACCCAGATCGCCACGGGCCACCATAATGCCATCGCTCTCCACAATAATATCCCTGATATTTTTTAATGCCTCAGGCATTTCTATTTTAGCAATAACTTTTATTTTGCTGTTCCTGGCTTTAATTCTTTTTTTAAGATCGGTAATGTCAATTGCTTTTCTTACAAAAGAAAGTGCCACCCAATCTAAATTATTATCAATAATAAATTCGAGGTCTTCAATATCTTTTGGTGTAAGTGAGGGCATGGTTAATTCGCTATCGGGCAGGTTTACACCTTTTTTGGGTAACAGTGTTCCGCCTAAGCTAACCCTTATTAAAACTTCTTTATCATTCAATACTTTTTTTAATTCCACTTCCATTTTTCCATCATCAAAAAAAATGCGTTCGCCGGGCTTTACATCAGTGGCCAAATTTTGATAGCTCACATAAATTTTACTTTTTGTGCCTACAATTTTTTCAGTAGTTAAAATAATTTCATCGCCTTCTTTTAATTCTAAACTGCCGCCTTCCAGTTCTCCCACTCGTAATTTAGGGCCCTGCAAATCGCCAAGTATGGCTATATTGTAAGGTTCTTTTTTATTTATTTCACGGATGTATTGTATTATTTGCGATTTGGCTTCGTAAGCACCATGAGAAAAATTTAAACGAAAAACATTTACACCGGCTTTTACGAGTGCTAACAGTTTATCGTAGGTATCGCATGCCGGCCCAACAGTAGCAACAATTTTTGTTCTTTTTTGAGAGTGTTCAAGCCCCGCCTGTTTATCCATTTGGTGGTGCAGGTATTGTGTAAGATTTTTACTCATAATTTTTTAATGATACTGGTTATTTGATAAGGGAAAGTGTTATGTTTTTACTACGACGATAATATTTTTACCACCGTCATCCACTCTTCACTTATCCGTTGTTTTTTCTTTACGGCCTCGTTAAGCGGTGTATAATTCATTTTATTATTTACAATGCCCACAAAAACATTGTGCCTGTTTTCCATTAAGCATTCCACTGCATGATAACCCATGCGGCTTGCAATTAACCTGTCCATGCAACTGGGGCTTCCGCCTCTTTGTATATGGCCCAAAATACAAACCCTTACTTCCTGCTGGGGTAAACGTTTTTTAATAACTTTAGCCACTTCATCAGCACCACCAAATTCTTCACCTTCGGCCACTACAATTAAGTTTACTAATTTATGGCGGCGTTCTTTTTCTTCCAGGGCTTTAATAATATCATCTATTATTGTTTTTCTTTCAGGAATTAAAATATTTTCAGCACCCGTTGCAATACCGCTGTGCAAGGCAATATATCCTGCATCACGGCCCATTACTTCAATAATAAATAAACGGTCGTGTGCATCTGCAGTATCCCTTATTTTATCAATAGCTTCTACAGCGGTGTTTACTGCAGTATCAAAACCAATAGTAAAATCGGTGCCGGCAATATCTTTATCAATAGTGCCGGGCAGGCCAATGCAGGGGATATCAAACTCGTTGCTGAAAATTTGGGCGCCTCTAAAACTGCCATCGCCACCAATAATTATCAGCCCGTTAATGCCATGTTTTTTTAAATTTTCATAAGCAGTTTTTCTGCCTTCAGGCGTAAAAAATTCTTTGCAACGTGATGTTTTTAAAATGGTGCCGCCACGCTGTATAATGTTGGCCACACTCTTACTTTCCATCCTCACAATTTCATTTTCCACCATACCGCTGTAACCCCTCATAATTCCGTAAACTTCCATTCCATGATAAATTCCGGTACGCACAACTGCACGGATAGCGGCATTCATGCCCGGACTATCGCCGCCGGAAGTAAGTACACCAATTTTTGTAACTTTCTTTTCCATACGCCAAAGATAAGTTAAAGGGCTCAATTTTTTGTGTTGTACGTACACACTAAAACCCATGCAGTTATTTATCAACAAATTGTTGAAAGATTATTAGTACAAATAAAGCTGCAAAGGTTTGCATAGTTAAAAAAATATTATAAGCTGCCGTTTTTTTATCTTTAAATAATAAAATTTTAATTTTTGAGGCCATATATTTTTTATCTCACTAAAAAATATACAGTGACAGAGATTTAATTTTTTATAAATTTTCTTTATAC
>NZ_JANPCM010000033.1:0-5368 GCF_031430955.1 Ferruginibacter sp. | reverse complement strand
AGCAAATTCAAATCGGTATATTTTAAATCAAATCGCTCACTTAAATAAAAATTGGTAAGGCTGCCTTTAAATAAATAAATACCACTGCGGATATTTATCTTATACCAAATCACATTATCAATACCGCCATCTTCGCCAGTTTCTAATAATAATGGCATTAGCACATTGCTTATAGCCTGGCTTGCGGTACGGGCAAAACCGCTGGGTATATTGGGTACACAATAATGTATCACATCGTATTTAATAAAAACCGGTTTTTCGTGGGTGGTTACGGCACTGGTTTCAAAACAACCACCACGGTCTATGCTTACATCTACAATAACACTGCCGGGCCGCATGCTGCTAACAGTTTCTTCGGTAACCACAATGGGTGTCCTTCCTCCGGCGCTGCTTAATGCACCCACCGCCACATCACAGGTTTTTAATTGCTTGGCTAAAATTTTAGGCTCTATAACGGAAGTCCATAGCCGTCCGCCAATATTATTTTGCAATCGTTTTAAGCGGTAAATACTATTATCAAATATTTTTACACTGGCTCCCATTGCCAACGCTGTTCTTGCTGCATATTCGCCAACAATACCGGCGCCAATAATAATAACTTTTGTGGGTGGTATACCGCTGATGCCTCCCACCAATACCCCTTTTCCATTATTAGCATTACTTAAATACTGCCCTGCAATAAGCATTACTGCACTGCCTGCAATTTCGCTCATGCTGCGTACAATGGGGTTGTGCCCGCTATCGTCTTTTAAATTTTCAAAACTTAAAGCCGTAATTTTTTTATCCATCATCTTCTGCAATATTTCTCTTTGCATCACTGCCAAATGTATGGGGCTGATAATATACTGACCATGTTGCAGCAATTCGCATTCGCTTTCGCTTACAGGTGCACTTTTTACCAGTATATCACATTCGTACACTTCTTTTTTATCTAACGCAATTTTTGCACCTGCTTCGCTGTAATTATTATCGCTGTAGCTGGCGCCATGGCCTGCTCCGGCTTCCACTACTACACGGTGTCCGTTTGCAATCATTACACTCACCGCTTCGGGGGTAAGGGCAATCCGGTTTTCGCTAAAAGAATTTTCTTTAGGTATGCCAATAAACAACGCTTCGCCTTTGGGTTTTATATCTAAGGTTTCTTCTAAAGTTTCGTAAGTAAAAGAAGGCGATACAAAAGGTTTGGTAGTAGCCACGATTTTAAATTGATAAAGGGTTAATTAATAATTATTGTGCCACTCAAATTACAAATTAATACTGACTTTTCTGGTATCAGTATCTATCATTGTAATAGTTACTTTAAAAGTATTTTCAGGAAAAATACTAAGTGCTTTTTCCGGCCATTCCACAAAGCAGGTATTGCCGGAGTACAAACAATCTTCCACGCCTGCGTTAATAGCTTCTGTTTCATCTTTAAGCCGGTATAAATCCAGATGATAAATAGTTTTATTTTCAGCTGTGGTATATTGGTTAATGATAGAAAATGTAGGGCTTGATACCTTTCCCTGTACACCCATAGCATCACACAACGCATGTATAAAAGTTGTTTTACCAGCACCCATCTCGCCATAAAATGCAAAAACATTACCACTATCTGCATCTGATAAAAATTTTGCTGCTGCTTCCTGTATATTTTCTAACTTAAAAATTACCTCCATGTTGCAAAGATATTTTCCTTCATTAGTAATTGGGTAACAAATGCAATAAATAATTTTGTGCCATGGAAAAAGTTGAATGGAAAGTAGAAGGAATGGATTGCACCAACTGTGCTCTATCTATTACAAAGTACCTTCAAAAAGAAGGTATGAAGGATGTAAAAGTAAATTTTATCGGCGGCGATATAAATTTTGAACTTAATGGCAGCAAATCGAAAGAAGCACTTACAAAGGGTATTGCTGACCTTGGCTATAAAGTGGTGGATGAAAGTGTTGCAACCCAAATTCCAAATTCCAAATTCCAAATTACTCATCTTTTCTCTAATCATTTACAGCGTTTCCTTTTTTGCCTGCCTTTTACTTTGGTTTTAATGCTGCACATGCTGCCCTGGCATATTCATTTTTTAATGAACCCGTGGATACAAATGGCTATTTGCCTGCCCGTATTTTTTGTGGGCATGAGTTATTTTGGTGTAAGCGCTGTAAAAAGTTTACGGCGTGGCATGCCCAACATGAATGTTTTAATTGCCATTGGTGCATTAGCTGCATTTGTGTACAGTTTAATTGGTACGTTGGGTAATTACGGGATGGATTATGTTTTTTATGAAACTACTGCAACAATTATTACACTGGTTTTTTTGGGAGAATGGATAGAACACAAATCAGTTTCTACCACACAAAAAGAATTAAACAAATTAGCAGGCAGCCAAAAAGTAATGGCTAATATGATTGCTTTTGATGAAGAACATAAAGAATTAATTTTTGCTGTAGAGAATACACAGCTGCATGTAGGTGATTTAATTTTAATAAAAAGCGGCGAACAGGTACCAACAGATTGTAAAATTTTATGGGGCGATGCTTATGTTAGCGAAGCCTTATTAACTGGCGAAAGCAAACCCATACACAAACAAAAAAAAGATAGTTTAATTGGCGGAAGTTTATTTACTGACGGCACTGTAAAAGCACAGGTAACTGCAGTAGGAAAAGATACTGTGCTGAGTAATATTTTAAATTTAGTAAAACAGGCACAGGGAGAAAAACCACCGATACAACAACTAGCCGATAAAATAAGTGCGGTGTTTGTGCCTGTTGTAATAGGTATTGCAGCATTAACTTTTGTGTTGAATTATTTTGCTTTTGATATTTCTGCTACAAATTCTTTAATGAGAAGTATTGCGGTATTGGTGATAAGTTGCCCTTGCGCAATGGGCCTTGCAACACCTGCGGCCATTGCTGTTGGCCTGGGCAGGGCAACAAAAAAAGGTATTCTTTTTCGCAATGCAAAAAGTTTAGAGTTGTTTAAAAATATTACTACAGTTGTTTTTGATAAAACAGGAACGCTTACAACTGGTGAATTTAAAATATCGAATATAGAAAGTACAGGCATTGATAAAGAAAGTTTTAAACGCATTGTTTTTTCTATAGAAAAATATTCCAACCATCCCATTGCAAAAGCAATAGTGGCAGAATGGAAAATAAATAACCCTGTCAGTTGGAAAAAAATTGAAGAGGTGAAAGGTGTTGGTATGAAAGCAGAAGATGCGGAAGGCAATATTTATCAATTGGGGAAAAACGAAGATCAAACCCACACTGCTTATCTTACCAAAAATAATATTTTAATTGGCTGGTTTGATATGGAAGACGAAATAAGAGCAGAAGCAGTTGAAGTAATTAATTACCTCCATTCAAAAAAAATAAAAACAATTTTATTAAGCGGCGACAGTTTAGAAAAATGTACAAAATTGGCAAAAGCAATTGGCATTGATGAAGTGTATGCAGAAAAAACGCCGGAAGAAAAATTAAAAATAATTGAACAACTGAATGCCGCATCACCCGTTGCAATGATTGGTGATGGCATTAATGATGCGCCTGCATTAGCAAAGGCAACTATTGGCATTTCAATTGCCCAGGCATCGCAACTGGCGATGCAAACTGCACAGGTGGTGTTAACCAATAATGGTATTAAACATTTACCACTGGCATTGGGTTTGGGTAAACATACTTTTATCACCATAAAAGAAAATTTATTTTGGGCATTTATTTATAATATAGTGGCTATTCCCATTGCTGCTATGGGTTTTTTACACCCTGGTATTGCAGCGCTGGCTATGGGTTTTAGCGATGTAGTGCTTGCAGTAAATTCAGTTAGGTTGAACTATAAAAAAGTTCTATAAAATTGTTATATTTGAATAAGAAAATTTTAAACAAAAAAATATGCCCCGGTTTATTGATATAGTTGAAAATGTAACTTCTCTTTCTTTAGAAGAAATGGAGGAAGTTGAAAAAATATTGCATCAATCAATTATACAAGCAAAACGCCATCAAATTCTTCAAAATAAAAAGGAGAGTGAAGCACTTTTTTCCGAAAAGAAATTAAAATTTTATGATAATTCTTCAGATTTATTAAATGCCCTTAATGAAGAATGATAAAGATTGCCTATAGCCCTGCTTTTGCCAGGACATACAAAAAACAAATAAAAAATCAAACAGCAGTACAAAAATTATTTACTGAAAAAGTTACGTTATTTCTGCAAGACCCTTACCATCCGCAATTGCGTACCCATAAATTAAAAGTCATTTTAAAAGATTTTTATTCTTTTAGTATTGATTATGACCTAAGGGTTATATTTTATTTTGCTTCTGAAAATGAAGTAATATTTGAAAATATTGGAAGTCATGATGAAGTTTACTAAATCTATTCTGTGACACAAATTTCAATTCAGCAAATACTAAAACAATATTGGGGCTATGATACTTTTCGTCCGTTGCAGGATGAAATTATTAATGCAGTATTGCAGGGAAAAGATGCATTGGCCTTACTGCCCACCGGCGGTGGTAAATCAATCTGCTTCCAGGTGCCTGCTCTGGCAAAAGATGGGCTGTGCTTAGTAGTTAGTCCGCTTATTGCATTAATGAAAGACCAGGTAGAAAATTTAAAAAGAAAAGGTATTAATGCATTGGCAGTTTATAGTGGCATGAGTTTTATTGAAGTAAAAAAAACTTTGCAAAATGCGGCGTATGGTAATTATAAATTTTTATACGTTTCTCCTGAAAGATTAGAAACAAAACTATTTTTAGAATACCTGCCCGCCATGAATATTAATTTGCTGGCAGTAGATGAAGCTCATTGTGTTTCGCAGTGGGGATACGATTTCAGGCCACCTTATTTACGCATTGCAAACCTGAGGGAGTTATTACCCAATGTGCCGGTATTGGCATTAACAGCATCTGCAACTAAAATTGTTCAGGACGATATCTGTGAAAAATTATTGTTCAGCAAAACGCATCAACGTTTTCAGCAATCATTCGAAAGGCCTAATCTTTCTTACAGTGTTTTTAATGTTGCTTCCAAACAAAATAAATTATTAGAAATTTTAAAAAATGTACCCGGTACAGCAATAGTATATTGTAAAAGCAGAAAGCATACAAAAGAAATTACTGATCTGTTATTGATGAATAAAATTAATGCCGATTATTATCATGCAGGTTTAAATAATGATGAAAGAAATAAAAAGCAGGAGAGCTGGATTACCAATAAAACAAGGGTAATAACATGTACTAATGCATTTGGAATGGGCATTGATAAACCGGATGTAAAAGCAGTGGTGCATTATGATGTACCCGATTGCCTGGAAAATTATTACCAGGAAGCTGGCCGTGCCGGCAGAGATGGCAAAAAAGCTTATGCCGTTTTATTATTCAGTAATAAAGAG
>NZ_JANPCM010000032.1:0-4174 GCF_031430955.1 Ferruginibacter sp. | reverse complement strand
ATATTTTTTGAGATATTTATCAACACTTCTTTCGCCTGCTCACGGGAAAGTGTTTTATGTTCGAATAAGTAGTTAAGGATTTTTTTCATTTAGACTTAGTTAGTGCAATATTAAAAACAGGGAAAAATTTATTTCTTTTTTTAAAAGTGTAAAGAGCATCTAATTCCAAATGACTATAATACTCCTTTGGGGTTATACTTTTATTTTTGTTTCTAATTTCACAAAAAGCGAAACAAAAATCTGATTGGGTAAGATTCTTTTTAAGTTTTGTCCTTGATTCTATTCGAACTGCGCTTTCATATTTTTTTTTATAAGTCAATTTACAAAATATTTTTACTCTTGCATAAATCCCATATTGTCCAGAATGACTCATGCCTATATGAATTATACTATCGTCCCAATTAAATTTTTTGCCAACAAGTTCTTTGTTATTAGAAATAACATAAATGCCATGTTTTGGATTATCAAAGATATTTTTAGAAGCTATCTTCCAATTTTCAAATTGGAATTGATCGTCGGTAATACTAGGGAATTTCATATTTATAATTTTAACCAATTTCTTAACATTATTTCACCATCAGGTGTCAACACACTCTCCGGATGAAACTGAACTCCCTGCACATCATAAGTTTTATGTTGCAATGCCATGATGTAACCATTATCATCTCTTGCTGTTACTTCCAGTTCAGCAGGAAAATTTTCATCGCTGATTATCCAGCTGTGATAACGACCTACAATTATTTTACCAGGTAATCCCTCTAACACCGGATGAGCCAACCTTTGAGAGTGACCCACCCTTGTAATTGGAGTTGCAACTCCATGATACACTTTACTCAAATTAGTCAGCGTTCCGCCAAAAGCTTCGCCTATTGCCTGGTGCCCCAAACAAACACCAAGTATAGATTTTGTTGCTGCATATAGTTTTATCAAAGGCAATAACAAACCTGCTTCCGAAGGGATGCCCGGCCCCGGTGATAAAATAATTTTATCATACTCGTTTACCCGCTCTAAACTTATTTCATCATTACGAAATACATCCACTTTTTCATGAGTGATTTTTTCTACTAAATGAACAAGATTATAAGTGAAAGAATCGTAATTATCAAAAACTAAAATCTTGCCCCTATCCCCTAAAGGGGTAAAAGATGAAGATGTTTCTGTTATTATATTTTCTATTTTCATTTTTTAATTTATAAAGAATAAGACTAACTGTAATCAACTAATAAACCAATCACCTAATCAACGTTGCCTCTGCAATAGCCTGTTTCAATGCATTTAATTTATTATTCACTTCCTGCAATTCGCTTTCGGGTTTGCTTGCGGCTACTACACCAGCGCCTGCCTGATACACTAACGTATTATTCCTGCTTAAAAATGTTCTTATCATTATAGCATGATTGATGGTGCCATTAAAGCCAACAATGCCAATGGCGCCGCCATAATAACTTCTGCTGGTAGGTTCGTAATCATTTATTAACTGCATGGCTTTAAATTTTGGTGCACCGCTTAAAGTGCCGGCAGGAAAAGTAGTGGCAATTAATTTAAACGGATTTATTGCTGGCCCAACCGAGCCTGTCACTTCACTTACTAAGTGTATAACATGACTGTAATAATTAACCTTTTTGTATTGTGTAACTTCCACTTTATTGCACAGGCGGCTTAAATCATTTCTTGCTAAATCTACCAGCATTACATGTTCAGCATTTTCTTTTTCATCTGCTTCCAATGCAATAGCTGCGGCTTTATCTGTTTCATCATCACCGGTTCTTTTAAACGTTCCTGCAATGGGATGTACAATAGCTTTTCCATTTTTTATAATCAACTGACTTTCGGGTGAAGAGCCCATCAGTTTATAATCGCCGTAATCAAAATAAAATAAATAAGGCGAAGGGTTGATGCTGCGTAAAGCTCTATAGACATTAAATTCATCGCCGGTAAATTGCTGTTCAAATTTTCTGCTTAATACAATTTGAAAAACATCGCCACGGTGACAACTGGCAATTCCTTTTTTTACAATTTCTACATATTCTTCATTGGTAAGATTAGAAGTTTCTTCTGTTGCAGTGTTAAAAGGAAAAGTGGGTACATCTTTACTTTTGATTAAACTTTCTACCACCGCTGCTTCAGTTGGTATTCCTGCAATTTCGTTTTCGCAAATAAATAATTCATCTTTAAAATGATTTATAACGATGATGTATTGATACAGGCGGTACCGCATCAGGGGAATGTCTGGTGTGAGTGGTGAGTGGTGAGTGGTGAGTTTTACTGAATCAAAGAATTGCACCGCATCGTAAGTGGTATAGCCAAATAAACCTTGTGCAATATTCACTTGCTTTTGATTTGTTGGTTCTATTGTAAACCGATTCATAAAATCCCATAAATGGTGGGGCACATCGGTTGGTGTTGCAATAGCAATCTTTTCTGGTTTTGTGCCGGGCAATTTATACTCAATAAAGGAAGTATTAGAAATTTCGATACCTGCAATGGCATTAATACCAATAAAAGAATAACTGTCTTCACCTGCATGAAAGTCGGTACTCTCTAAAAGAATCGTATCCCTGAACCTGTCCCGCAGGCGCAGGTAAATACCTACAGGTGTGTAAACATCTGCAAGGAGTTTTTTGAAGGTGGTTTTTATTGCTATCTTTTTCATTTGTCTGAACGGGTATTTGGGTGGATTAAATAAATTTTTTGGATGTTAGGTTCGGATTGTATTTAGCATTCTCCAGTCTTTTAAATTCCAAAGACATACCTCCAAAGTTTAATAACAATCCTGCTTCAAGATTATACACTTCTAAATAATTCCTGGCTTGCGAAATGGCTGCACCAATAATTTTTTTCGTAATATCCTTGTATTTAAACTGTGGCATAACAGTAATAATTTTTACACTTTAAAAAAATCCTTTTAATCCCAATCATCCACCCAAATCCCCGTTCAGACAAAAAACAAAAAACCCGGCAACTTGTGCCGGGTTTAAACTATTTATATAATTACAATAGCAAAAAGGCACAATCATTTGATTATGCTCCACCACCAGCTATTGTTATTTGTGTTTATAATTTTCATTTACTGTGCAAATATGAAACAGATTTACTGAATAAAAAAATTTTTTACTAAATTCATTAAAATTTATAGACAATGATCATTCAACACAAACAAGAAGGCAGTAAAGGTAGTTTTTATGTTGAAGAGAATAATACTGCTCTTGCCGAAATGACTTATTCAATGGCTGGTAACAATGTTATGATTATTGACCATACGGAAGTTTCAGATGCATTAAGAGGGAAAAATGTGGGCTACCAGCTGGTGCATACGGCGGTGGAATTTGCAAGAACGAACCACCTCAAAATTTTTCCCTTATGCCCTTTTGCTAAATCGGTATTTGATAAAAAGAAAGATGAATTTGGAGATGTTTTAAAAGGCAATTAAGTTAACTTCAAACAAAATTTTAAAAATGAACCTTATAATATTCGGCGCCACCGGAATGGTGGGTAAAGAGTTGGTTAAGCAGGCTTTGCTTAAAGGACATCACGTAAAAGCTTTTGGAAGAAATGTTTTTACTGAATTAAATATGGAAGAAAAAAATTTAGAATTAATTAAAGGTGCTTTGTTTGATGAAGGCGAAGTGAGTAGTGCTATTAAAGGATGCGATGCGGTGCTTTCTGCATTGGGTGGCGGCTTTGATGGCAATGACAAAACCAGAACGCTGGGCATAAAAAACATTATTGCACAAATGAAAAAAAATACTATAAAAAGAATTGTTGCTATTGGTGGATTGGGCGTTTTAAATTTTGATGAAAACATTTTGTTACTCGACAGAGAAGATTACCCTAAAGAATATTTACCTGTTGGGCTTGAACATAAAAAAGCATACGAATATTTAAAGGAAAGCGACCTGGACTGGACATTTGTTTGTCCGCCAAATATTATTGATCATGAAGTTACCGGTTTGTATATCACCAAAGCCAATTATCCGCCAGAGCCAAATAACAATAAAATTTATGCAGGCGATCTGGCAATGTTTATGCTGAATGAATTGGGGAGGAATGAGTATGTGAAAGAGAGAGTGGGAATTAGTAATTAAAAAAATAAAGTGATACAAAAAATTAAGAATCTCTTTAAAAAAATTTGTAGTAAGAAAAGCATTTCTTCTTCAACTCTTTTAAAAAATGA
>NZ_JANPCM010000031.1:0-5383 GCF_031430955.1 Ferruginibacter sp. | reverse complement strand
AAGATTATTTTTTCAGAGGTAAATTTTTAGACAGTGCTATTTATTCTTTACTACACAAAAAATAAAGCCCCGTTCAATTAAGAACGGGGCTTATTTGCGTTTAGGTTTATTAGTTTACATTTTTGGTAACAGCACGTGATTAACCACATGTATTACACCATTGCTTTGGTTAACATCTTTAATAGTTACATAAGCCACGCCACCGCTTTCATCTTTAATGGCAATTTTATTTCCTTTCATCATAATCATTAAGTTTCCACCTGCAACGGTTTTTACAGTAGCATTACCATTACCTTTCTTAATTAATTTTGCTAAATCTTTTGAAGTGTATTTGCCTGAAACCACATGGTAAGTTAATACACCTGTTAAAGCTGCTTTGCTTTCTGGTTTCAATAAATTATCTACAGTACCTGCAGGCAACATATTAAACGCTGCATTGGTTGGGGCAAATACGGTAAACGGTCCTGCACTTTGTAATGTTTCTACAAGGCCTGCAGCTTTTACAGCGGCAACTAATGTAGTGTGGTCTTTACTGTTTACTGCATTTTCAACAATATTTTTAGATGGATACATTGCAGCACCACCAACCATAACTGTTTTTTCCATTTGTGCAAATGATGCATTAACAAATAACATTGCTATTGCTCCAAAAAGAAATTTTTTTACCTGTTTCATAAATGTGTTTTTAAGTTTGTTTTAATTTTTTATTTACAGAAACATTTACGGCAGATGAAAAAGAATGGATTGTTTTTTTATAAAAAATATTTTGTGTTGAAGGATTTTACACCATAACAATGCAGCAATAAAACAATATTGCAATTGAAAAATAAAAAATAAAAAATTGTGTGAGATTAAAAAATGAGCATTAGATTTTGCCCATACTTACTACTTTAGTGGGTGTTGGATTACCCCCCTCTGTTTCTAAAGATATTGCAAAGAATTCTGCTCTTCCAAATGCATGCATTTTTTGCATGCGGAATTTTTTTCCCTTATCATTAGTAATTATTAAGCCGCCATCAACAGGCTTACCATCTACAATAGCCCAAAACTGGTATTGCTTGCCAGCTGGTGCATCGGGTAAATTACTGGCATCTACCATTACATCACCGGTGTTTTTCATCCAGTAAATTTTTGCTGTGGCTTCAGGTAAAGTTGGTTGACCTTGTAACGCAACAGGTATACTGTATTTACTTTGTACAATATTTAAATCAGTTTTCATGTCATCAGTTTGCTGTTGTACCTGTGCAAGCTGTTGCTGTGTTTGTTGTAAATCTTTATTAGCTGTATCATATTTGTTATAATACATCACATTCATTATTGCACTGCCTGCAAGTAAAATAATTGATGCAGCTGCAGCAAATTTCCAGTAATTTTTAAAAGCGACTACTTTGGCAGTTGATCCATTATCAATATCACTAACCGGCCTTAATGCATTTATCCTGGTAAATATTTTTTCTTTTATTTCTGTTGGAGGAGTTACAGCGGCTGCCTGTGCGTAATTTTCTAAACCAGATTCTATGTCTTTTAATTCAGCAGCAGCTTCCGGATATTGTTTTATCCAATTCTCTACCTGCTGCCGCTCTGTTGAAGAGGCGAGGCCTGTTGCGTAAAGCTCCAGCAAACCGGATGATATGATATCTTGTACTTGCACTTTTATTGTAACATTTTTCTTAATTCTAATATTGCTGATCGCATTCTTGTTTTTACAGTACCCAGCGGAATACCCATTTCTTTCGAAATTTCGTCCTGGGTGTACCCGTTAAAATAGGCCATATCAATAATACTTCTTTGCTCTGGTTTTAAATTACTTAGCTGTTTTCTTATTCCAATCGCATCAAATCTTTCAACTGTAGCATTATTATCGGCATAATTACTTACGGAGTTTTCGTCACTTGAGATTTTGCTTTGCTTTTTATATCCTTTGCTGCGTAAGGTATCAATAGTAAGATTTCGGGTAAGGTTCAGCATCCAGGTAAATAACCTTCCTTTAGTAGTATCGTAATTAGAAAAATTATTCCAGATTTTTACAAATGCTTCCTGCAGTATATCTTCGGAAAGTTCTTTATCTTCTACCAATCTGTAAATAATCCCGTTAAGGGCTGCAGCATAGTTATCATATAAATACGAAAATGCCTGCTGGTTTCGGTTTTGCAGTTGCAATACCAGTTCCTCTTCGCTGTATTTTATTGTATCCTGCAATGGGGTTAATTGAATGATTTAAAATCGAAAATAGAGCATTTTTTTAAAACTTAGTACCTTAACTGTCAATAAAATGAAAATGATACAAAAAACGATACCAGTTCTGCCTGCTATTAACATACAAGACACCATAATGTTTTACGAAAGTAAATTAGGTTTTACCGCATTTGACCTTGGCGGCTATGTGGTAATGAAAAAAGATGATGCCGAACTGCACTTTTTTTTATGTGCCGACAGGTATCTTTGTGAAAATTCCCGTAGTTATATACGGGTTAGCAATATTGAAGATCTTTATATCGAATTATCAGCATTAAACATCATTTTGCCCAATGGTAAATTAGCCGGCAAAAACCGTGGATTGAAAGAATTTTGTGTACGGGACAACAATGGTAATTTATTAAGATTTGCAGAAGATACATGGAAATAAATTTATGAGTACTATAATAATAAGAACAATATTGCCAGAAGATAACAAGACCCTGGCAAAAATTATCCGTAATTCGCTGGAGGAATTTAAGGCCAATAAACCAGGCACTGTTTATTTTGATGAGAGTACCGATAATTTATCAGAAGTTTTTAAAACACCTAACAGTATTTATTTTGTTGCCGAAGCAGATGGTGTATTATTGGGCGGAGGCGGCATTTACCCCACCCAAAACTTACCTGCCGGCACCTGCGAATTGGTAAAATTATATTTAAGCAATGCTGCAAGGGGTAAAGGCATTGGAAAACTATTGATGGAGAAATGTTTTACTGCCGCCAAAGATCTGGGCTATAAAAAAATGTATTTAGAAACAATGCCAGAATTAAATATCGCTGTACCCATGTATGAAAAAATGGGATTTACTTATTTACAATCGCCGCAGGGCAACAGTGGCCATGGCGGTTGCGATATTTGGATGATAAAAGATTTGTAACCATACATTTTGTGGAATTAACTGCAGCATGGATCTAATGGCAGATGTACAAAATGAAAATATTATTCTGCCTCTTTTCTTTTAGTTTATTTTTTTCCTGCGGTAAAAAAGCCAGGCAGTCAGCAATGGTATTTAATCAACCGGCAGCATTTAGTCCCGTAAAATTAAATTACGATTCCTGCAAAAAAGATATTCTTCTTACCAAAGAAAAAAACAAAGCGGCCTGGGGCAAATTAACTAAACAACAAAAAGAAAAAATTTTTACAACATCGGTTGCAGAAACTATTATCCCCAATTGGATTGGTACAGCCTGGAATTTTAACGGCATTAGTCAAACGCCGCAAAAAGGGACTATTGCCTGCGGTTACTTTGTTACTACCGTTTTACGGGATGCAGGTTTAAACATTGCAAGGGTAAAGCTGGCGCAATGTGCATCCGAGCAAATGATGCTTTCCTTAATTCAACCAAAATATGTACAACGCTTTAGCAATATTGCAATGGATAATTTTATACAAAAAATACAACACCAGGGTTACGGCTTATATATTGCAGGTTTAGATAACCACACCGGTTTTATTTATAACGATGGTTCAGAAATTTATTTTATTCACTCCACATTTGCAGGTACAAGAAATGTACAAAAAGAAAAAGCGGCAGCAAGCCGGGTATTACAACAAAGTAAATATAAAGTGCTGGGTAAAATAAGTACTGATGAAAATGTTTTAGCAAGATGGATCGTCAATAGTGAATGGTGAATAGTCAATCGTTAGGGGTTAAAACCTCTACTTCATATACGGCACTAAACAAATACAGTTTTCCTGTTTTTACTTCTACACATTTGTACCGCTTGCGTATCTTCTCCCCTTTTTTAAAAATTCTGCCGCCTTTAATTTTAAACAGGCTTCCTTCTGCAATATTTTCCACCAAATAAATGCCGTTTTTTTTATCATCATAATTATTTAACACCCTTAATAATTTTTCATCGCCGCAACTGCTGGCTGCAGGGTTTTGTAAAGTTTGCATCAAAGCCTTTTCAATATCTGCCGGAAAAATTTTCTTCAATAAAAACTTGGCCAGTATTTTTCCAAATTCATTTTTCCATTCTTTACCATGTGCCATTACAAGGTGGCCAAATTGTTCGTACGTAAATAAATGTGCCAGCTCATGTAAAAGCGTAATTAAAAATGCATATTTATTAAGATTACCATTTACACTAATGCGGTGTGTTTGGCCTGCATGGGCATGGCGGTAATCGCCTAAAATACTTTGCCTTTGGCGGCTAACGGTAAGGTGTACTTTATAATGCTGCAGGTAATACAGCACTTCATCAAAACTGCCATCTGGTAAATAAGATTGTAACTGTAAAAGCGGCGCTTCCTGTTTAGGCATTTTTTTGTTTGTTCAGCTTCATAACAATGGCAACTTCCACCGCAAGGTAAAGGAAGTACAGAAAAATGGAAATGTATATTGCAGGTTTATTAACCGACTTGCCAATAATAATTACATACGCTAAAAATGCCCCCAGCACTACAAACATTTTTATCATCATAGCCCCCATCATACTGCGTACAAAAACATTGGGATTGGTATTTTGCAAACCCCTGCGCTGTAAAAGAAAAGCAATAAAATTGGTTAAAAAAAATAAAGCGTTAGCAGCAATTAAAACATCTCTATCCACACCATATTTTTCTAAAATAGATTTTCCTGTTAAAAAAAAAGTATTTAAAAAAATAAAAATTAATATTAAAGGTAAAACCTGTTTGCGCCTGTTTTGCATTATTGTTTGTTTGATAATTGAATTGGTGAAAACGAAAAGTTAGACCAATTAGAAATGCAAACCATAGTGTCAGCCTGAGTTTGTCGAAGGCGGGTTGACTATTGCACCGGTTTCGACAATCCCGATTACACCTGGGACAGACATTTTTTAATCGGATACATTCAATTTCTAATTGGTATTAAACTGCACAAAGATAACAGCTAAACTAAAACAAAAAAGTTCAGGTATTATCCTGAACTTTTTAAACAATATTATTCTTTGGTTACATTTAATAAGATAACCGTACTATAAAATGAATTTGATTAAACCGATGGGGGATAATTTTATTCGTTAACCGCACTGGCCCTTGCGGTAACAAACTCCACCACATTAGCACCCATATGGCATTGGCCATTGAATGATGCGGTTGGTTCAATTTGTAATTTTCCGGCGTACAAATCACCATCCACCACTGCATTGCCATGCAGGTACAGCAGTTCGGCAACTTTTA
>NZ_JANPCM010000030.1:0-4420 GCF_031430955.1 Ferruginibacter sp. | reverse complement strand
ATTAAGGAAGGCAAGGCAATTCAATCCATTCAGCAAACAACACCCAATCCAAAATATCCTGGTAGTGGTGTCAATGCATTAACAGATAATAAAGGAGGATTAGAACAACTCAGCAGTAACACCTGGATGGGTTATAACAGTGATTCGGTTACGGTAACATTGGATTTAGGAAAACAACAAACCATTAATAAAGTATTGCTTAATTTTTTACAGAGTGAAAGTGGCTGGGTATTTCTTCCTGATGAAATTATTGTAAAATGGTTTGATAAAAAGACGAACAGTTATCAACTTTTTGGTGAGGAAAAAATATTGGCAGATAAGGAAACATCCGGGAGTCATTGTAATTATCGCATTATCGGAATAAAAAATAAAATACAAACAGATAAAATTTTAATCAACATCATTGTAAATAAAAACATTCCTGCCTGGCATCCTGCACAGGGAGAACATGCCTGGATGTTTATAGATGAAATAAAAGTATATTAGTATGCAACGCACCAGAAATATTATATTCAATATTTGTTTTACTATAAACTGCCTGCTGGTATTCTTTTTAATCTTTCAAAGTAGGATTGCAATACCTTCCTGGCTTCAGGTAATGGGCCGCATGCATACTTTATTGCTTCATTTCCCTATCACTTTACTGGTTTTGTATATTTTCTGGACCTTAGTTGTTGATAAAAAGAATAATACAAATGAGTTGGTTAAAAATATTGGTAACTGGCTGTTGCTGGTATCAGCTTTTACAGCAGCCTTTGCTGCCTTGATGGGATTATTTCTTTCAAAAGAAGATGGTTATGATGCAGACGCCCTGCAATGGCATAAGTGGAGTGGGATTAGTATTGCCATCATTACTTCATTATGGTATGCTTACAAAGAAAAAATAAAAAATAGTAAAGGGTTAAATACTTCAGTAGCAGTAATTAGTTTGGCGGCTATCATTTTTACGGGCCACCAGGGTGCAGAAATTTCACACGGACAAAATTATTTGCTGGCACCCGTACTACCCGAAAAGCAAGAGCAAAAAGTATTAATGGAAAATGCAATTGTTTATGCCAATATGGTACAGCCTATCTTAAAAACAAAATGTTATAGTTGCCATAATACATCAAAAGCTAAGGGGCAACTGGTGATGGAAACAGAAGAGTTATTATTAAAAGGAGGGAAGAACGGAAAACTATGGGACAGTACTGCAGCCGATTATGGTTTATTATTAAGCAGGCTGCATTTACCTGTTGATGCAAAAAAGCACATGCCACCAACAGGAAAGCCACAGTTAACCGAACAGGAAACTCAAATCTTGTATTCATGGATAAAAGCTGGTGCGAATTTTAAAACCAAAGTAATTGACCTGGCCGCAACAGATACACTCCGTTTAATTGCCAATGCAATTTTCAATACCATAGAAACAGATGATTATGATTTTGCTGCAGCCGATGAAAAGAAAGTTAAAAATTTAAATACCAATTACAGGAATGTTGCACCTTTAGCTAAAACCTCACCGGCATTAGGTGCAGAATTTTTTAGTGCACAGTCTTATTTGTCTGAGCAATTAAAAGAATTGCTTACAGTAAAAGAGCAGGTTGTAAGTTTGAGTTTAAATAAAATGCCGGTAAAGGACGAGGAGTTAAAAACGATCAGTCAGTTCAGCAACTTAAGAAAACTCAATCTTTCTTTTACTAATATTACGGGTACTACTTTAAATGAATTGAGTAAATTAAAAGAACTCCGGCAATTATCATTATCGGGTACAATTGTAAAAAAAGATGATATACTAAAACTGTCTTCTCTTAAAAAACTTTCCCATCTCTTTATATGGAATACCGCTTTAACAGAAACCGATATAGCTGCTTTGAAGAATGCAATGAAAGATATTGCTTTTGAAAAAGGATTTAAAGGTGACACTACTATCTTAAAGTTAAACGCACCTATCCTCCTGAACGAAGAGCAAATAATTAATACGCCAATTACATTAAAACTTAAGCATTATATCAATGGTGTAAGTATCCGTTATACACTGGATGGTACGGAACCGGACAGTATTACCTCGAAGGAATTTAGTAATGATATTATGCTTACCCAAAACACTACTGTAAAAGCCAAAGCTTTTAAAAAGGGCTGGCTAAGCAGTGCGGTGATGGAAGGATACTTTTTCAGCTCAAAGTATAAGCCAGATTCGGTAGTAAACCTGTTGCCAGCTGATGAGCAATATAAAGGGGATGGTGCAAAAACTTTAATTGATTTAGTTAAAGGCGAAGCCAATAATTTTAAAAGTGGTAAATGGTTAGGCTTTAAAAAAAATAAGATGGAATCCTTGCTTTTATTTAATGCTCCTGTAAATGTTAAAAGTGTAACGTTAAGTGCATTAATTGATATTGGCGGTTATATAATGCCTCCTGTTACTATAGAGGTTTGGGGTGGCAATGAAGCCAGGCATTTAAAACTCCTTCGTCTAGTAACACCAGAGCAACCTACTGTTATACAACCAGGCTATCTAAAAGCGTTTCAATTATCTTTTAAACCTGCTACAGTAAAATATTTAAAAATTGTAGCAGTACCCGTATCCAAATTACCCGCCTGGCATCCAGGTAAAGGCGATAAAGGCTGGGTGTTTGCTGATGAAGTGTTTGTAAATTAATTTATCCTTAACTAAGAAACTGCTTAAAACTTATTGAATGCCATTTATAAAAAGAATAGTTGTTTTTATTATTATCACTTGCTTTTTTTTGAGCGGATTTGCACAAAAAATTATATATAAAGACTATACTCAACCTATTTCAATAAGAGTTGCTGACTTATTAAATAGGATGACAGTAGAAGAAAAATTTTGGCAATTGTTTATGATACCCGGCGATTTGAATAATGCCTCCCCCGGTCAATACAAAAATGGATTATTTGGTTTTCAGGTCAGCGCTGGCGGGGCAGGAGATATCAATAATCAACTTTTAAAATACAATACTAAAGAAGATGCTTTGCTTTTAGCAAAAAAAATAAACAGCATTCAAAAATATTTTGTTGACAGTACAAGGCTCGGTATTCCTATTATTGCTTTTGATGAAGCCCTGCATGGCCTGGTAAGAAAAGGTGCCACTGTTTTTCCACAATCAATTGCTTTGGCAGCAAGTTGGGATACATCTTTAATGCGACAGGTGGCATCAGCGATTGCAGCGGAAACAAAAATCAGAGGTATCCGTCAAATACTTTCGCCAGTAGTAAATATTGCAAGTGATGTTCGCTGGGGGCGAACTGAAGAAACTTATGGGGAAGATCCATTTTTAGCATCGGCAATGGGAGTGGCATTTGTCAAACAATTTGAGGAGAATGGAATCATCACAACACCAAAACATTTTATTGCCAATGTTGGGGATGGGGGCAGAGATAGTTACCCCATAGAATTGAATGAACGTATTTTGGATGAAATATATTTACCACCGTTTTATGCCTGTATAAAAAAGGGCGGCTCCCGAAGTATAATGACGGCTTATAATGCGCTCAATGGTAAAGCTTGTTCAGCAAATGATTGGTTGCTGCTGCAAAAATTAAAAAAGCAATGGAACTTTAATGGCTTTGTAATATCCGATGCCAATGCAGTTGGTGGTGAGCTGGTGTTGCACCACACTGCCAATGATTATGCAACCAGTGGACAACACGCTGTTAACAATGGGTTGGATGTTATTTTTCAAACAGATTATAATCATTACAAATTATTTATACCAGCTTTTTTACAAAATAAAATTGATAGCAGCAGGTTAAACGATGCAGTAGCCAGGGTATTAACTGCCAAATTTGAATTAGGATTATTTGAGCAACCATATGTTGATGAAAGTTTTAACGAAGCATCAATAAATGCTAACCATAAAAATATTGCAGCACTTGCCGCTAAAGAGTCTTTTGTGTTGTTAAAAAACGATAACCACACGCTGCCAATTTCTGCAACAATAAAAAGTATTGCGGTAATTGGCACCGATGCAGCAGAAGCAAGATTAGGTGGTTACAGCGGAGAAGGAAATAATAAAGTAAACATACTGCAAGGGCTAAAAAATAAATTGTCTGCCAATACAAAAATAAATTATGAGGCAGGTGTTGGAAGAAATAATGCAGATTTTACCCTAGTGGCAGCCAAGTTTTTATCATTCAATAATAAGCCAGGTTTGCAGGCCAATTATTATAATTGTATCGACTTTAATTGTGCTCCAGCATTTAAAAGAATAGATAATGAAATCAATTTCCGATGGACGCTGAATGGGCCATCTGCTGAAATGAATAATAGTTTTTATGGGGCAAAATGGGAAGGTAATTTAATTGCACCTCAAAATGGGAATATAAAAATGGGTATTGAAGGTAATGATGGCTATCGGTTGTACATTAATAATGAAATACATATTGATAATTGGCAGAAAAAATCTTACTCTACAATTAC
>NZ_JANPCM010000029.1:0-7930 GCF_031430955.1 Ferruginibacter sp. | reverse complement strand
CGAATAAACGCCAAGATTATAGAATTTGAACAATTACCTGAAAATGAAAAACCCAATTTTGATTGGTACTAGGAAAGCAAGCATTTTTTATTGTACTGTCAAGTATGCAAAATATATTTAATTACCCCTTCCTGACCGAGAGGGTTTAATAATTAAAAATATATTTATCATGTTTCATTTTTTCAGGCAAATCTTCCAGAATAAATAATCCTGTTTTAAATTGCTCTTTAATCCTATCAAGTAGCTTTTTAGATTCTGCAATAGTTTTAGGTTTATGGCTTACAGAATTTCTATCATCAGCAAAAGCGCTACATTTTTTTAAGAGAGCCTTATCTGTTATTTTTTCTGCTATCAAATCGTCAATAAGTATATTTTGAGCAACATATGTTTCTTTATTTTTAAAACTCCCTTTGGTTAATTTACCTTTTGTTTTTGCCTGATCAGCAAGATCTATTAATATCTTTTCAATTACTTGTCCCAATTCCTGAACTCCATGAGGAGGATCAGTTAAATAAATATCATATGCAGTACTTATTGCCTTATGAATACTCTTATGGTAGGTTTTCATTGTTGGGCAAGGCAAATGTAGGGTGACAGGAATTCCATAATGTTCGAAACTTCCAACCTTATTAGAATCGACCGGCAATAATCCAATTCCAAATGATTTAACTTTAGTTTTTTCCGATTGGTAAATACTAAGTGATAAAGAATGTTCTATTGGAAATGCAGAGATCATTTTTACTGGTAAACCTAAATTGATAATTTCTGCACATGCAGTAACTAATACAGGTGGATTAGGTCTTTCAGATACCTCGCAAGCAATATACATTTCCTTTGTTTTCCAAAGTAATGTTGGTCGCCATCCAACGTTAGGTGAAATTTCTTCATCAATTATTGCTTTACCAAGCTTATATTTTGTTCTTATTATAAATTCAGCAGATTCGGCGAGATCTGCCATGTAAGAACTAAGCAATGGGAATTTACTGCTACTCATAGGCCATCAATAATTTTAGAGATGGCAGAATGAAGTTTTTTCAGAGTAGAAACTATTTCGTTGTCAAATAAATCTTCTTGAGTAATATTTTCTACGTGAATTAGTGCATTCTTTAGTGTGGATAGTGTTTTCTTTTCATCATACAATGCACCAACAGTTGATTTATAAACATCTTCAATACTTACTTTATTTTTTGAAAAAATATCTTTTAGAGCTGAAGCTGCTTCCTTTTTTGAGTAAGAAACATTTTTTGGGGCGGTTGCTAATTTTGCAATCTGCCTGAAATGCACAACGTTATTAATAGTCCCATCCTGATACTTTCTTATCAAATTATCTCTTACATTATCTGAATGAGTTAATAAATTAGGGAAGTTATTTTTTACTGTTTTTAATGAGGATTCCATTTCTATAAAAAAGTCCTCAGTAAGTTTTTGTTTAGGCTTTGGCTTTTCTAGTTCCACCAATATCATATCCTTATACTTATTGGGAAGTTCAATCAATAATTTGCACCTTCTAATTGTTGAACGTGAAAGTCCTGTGTATTCACTGATTTGAGTTTCAGTTGGCGAACTACTATTCTTGCTATGCAATAATTCGATAACTGTAGTTAATTTGTTTGCGATTGTAAATAAGTCCCATTGTTCTCTTAAAGAATGAATGTTAAACATCATTAAGAGATTCTCAAGCTGATCAGGCTTGTCCTGAATTATGGCAGGAATTGTTTTTAAATTTAATTTTTTTGCAGTACGCCATCTTCTTTCGCCATCAATAAGTATATATTTACCTTTATTTCTGAATAAAGTTATTGGTACTTGTATACCATACTTTTTTATTGATACAAGCAACTGATCCATTTCGCTTTGCCTGAAAACAATTCGAGGATTATCAGGATTCGGCTCAATTAGATCAACCGGAATATCATCTAACTTATTTTGAATCATAAAGAATTAAATACAATTTGTAATAATTAATTCAGATACTTTTTTCCTATTCTTAACATGCCCACTTATAGTACTATGTCTTTCAATTTCAAATTTTTTTCCTACATTCTTATATAACTTAAAAATTGAATCGTGTACAGCATTGGTCAAAATAAAATAAGCTTTCTTATTGTCTATTTTTTTAATTACTTCGCAAAGTCTTTCTTGATCAACCCAAGAAAAAATTGTTTGATTATACTCAATAAACCCATTATTATTATGAGCAACTGTGTAGGGCGGATCTAAAAATACCAAATCTCCCTTTTTTACATTTTTCATGCTCAATTCAAAATCATTCGAGTTGATCACAACATCATTCAACAGTTTTTTTTGTAAGCATTGAAATTCTTTAATATTAAAAAGCTTTTCAAGATCACGATTACCATAAGGAACATTATAAATGCCTCCTTTATTAACTCTATATATTCCGTTAAATCCTGTTTTATTTAAATAATAAAACCTTGCTGCTCTTTTTACATCATTATCGCACAGCCTACTTCGTATTGTATAATAATACTCCTCATCGTTTTTATAGGATTTTAATTCTTTTAAAAGCAACTTCAAATTATCTCTTACCTGAATGTAGAAATTTATTAATTCCTCATTTCTATCCGATATAAAGCTTTTTTTAGGCTGTTTTAAAAATAAAAACATAGCGGCACCTCCTAAAAATGGTTCATGGTAATTGTTATAATATTTTGGAATAAATTCGTTTATACTCTTTGTTAACCATTGTTTTCCACCTGCCCAACGAATGACTGATTTTTTAAACACTACCTCATCAGTAATTATCATAAGATCACTTGATTATATTTTTAATTTAATATTACACTTTTTTTCTTAAGTATTCTAAAATTAAATAACTTATTTTATATAACTGATTTAAGAAAACAAAAAATTGTCCCCTCTAATGTCCCCAATAAAATAAAAAAACCTTGAAAGCAAATACTATCAAGGTTTTTAAAATTAATTATGTGAACCGGATTGGATTCGAACCAATGACCCTCAGCTTAGAAGGCTGATGCTCTATCCAACTGAGCTACCGGTCCTCAATTGGGCTGCAAATATAAGGCAAATAAAAAAAATGCACATAAAAAATCCTGTCAATAATAAAGGTTGAAAAACATTTTTATATATTTGCAATCTACAACTACCGAATTATGAAGTTTTAATTACACTTAAGGACAAATGGCCATTTAAAAATTATGGCCTGTTTTACGTTAGCCGCAATTTCCTTAAGTTGTATTCAAATTAATCTCCGGCTTCATTTTATTTTTTACTTTTCTAATTAATTATATCATGTCAGAAACAATTCTAACATCAAAAAAACTATCCATTTTTCAATTATTTAAACAGGCAGTACGGGGCGATGTAAAAGATTTTACAATCGGCAGCATTGACAGGGCTATCTTTTTACTGGCTGTACCAATGATACTGGAAATGGTTTTGGAGTCAGTTTTTGCTTTAGTAGATATTTATTTCGTAAATAAAATCAGCGCACAGGCTTCGGCAACAGTTGGCTTAACCGAAGCAGCACTTACCATTTTATATTCCGTTGCATGGGGTTTAGCAATGGGTATTATGGCATTGGTGGCCAGGCGCTCTGGTGAAAAAGATTTTGCTGCAGCATCTGCAGTAGCAGCACAGGGTATAATAGTGGCTGTATTTTTTTCTTTTATAATCAGCATTATTGGCTTTATTTTTCCAAAAGAAATATTAAGTTTTATGGGAGCCAGCACCAAAGTGGTGCAGGAAAACTACAGGTTTACCCAAATAATGCTTACGGGTAATATTGTAATCATGCTGCTTTTTGTAAACAATGCAATTTTCAGGGGAGCAGGCGATGCATCTATTGCTATGAGAACGTTGTTAATTGCTAATGCTATAAATATTGTGTTAGACCCTTTGTTGATTTTTGGCATTGGGCCTTTACCAAAAATGGGCCTATTGGGAGCAGCAGTTGCTACAACAATTGGCCGTTCAGTTGGGGTACTGTACCAGTTTTATCATCTCTTTAATGGAAAGGAAATTACAAAACTTGCAAAAAAACAATTTGCAGTAAATTTTGAAATAATCCGCAGTATTTTAAAAACTTCATTGGGTGGAATGTTTCAGTTTATTATTGGCAGTTGCAGTTGGATATTTTTAGCAAGGATAATTGCAGAATCTGGCGAATCCACCACATCCGGTTATGTAACAGCCATACGTATTTGCATTTTCACCATCTTGCCCGCCTGGGGATTGGCTAATGCAGCAGCAGCATTAGTAGGGCAAAATTTGGGAGCAGGCCAACCGGAGAGAGCAGAAAAATCCGTGTGGAGAACTGCGTTTTTAACCTTGCTGTTTTTTGCATTAGTATCTGTGATATTTTTCTTTTTTGGCGAAATACTTATGCGGTTTTTTACCTCTGATGAAGTGGCTGTAAAAGCCGGAACTTTATGCCTTCATATTTTAGCAGTGGGCTACATATTTTTTGCTTATGGAATGATAATAGTGCAGGCTTTTAATGGCGCAGGCGATACTAAAACCCCTACCATTATTAATATATTTATTTATTGGGTTTTACAAATACCGTTAGCCTATTTTATGGCAAAATATCTTAAGATGGGTCCATCAGGTGTTTATATAGCAATAGGTATTTCTGAAACTTTACTTGCAGTAGTAGGTATTATTATCTTTAAAAAAGGAAAATGGAAGCTGGTAAAAGTGTAAATTAACAGCATAAAATATATATTCTATTTTTGCCTTTACATAAATTTAACATTATATTTGCTATGTAATAACTGCTATTATTTTACTAAAACAAGAATTATGAAACTAAAACTAACACTCATCATTGCGTTAACTATTTTTTCAACAACTGTGTTTTCTCAGGCAAAAAAAGGTTCACTTCTCGGAATTCATTTTAACCTGTCCGATCCTAAAGCCCCATCTGGTATAAAAGATCCGGTAAGCGGAAACGTTTACAGCACTATACCTCAAATGGATAAAGGTTTATCCTTATCATACTGGAAAGGCCTCACTTCCAAAATTGATCTGGCGGTGAAATTAAACGGCATGTTTTATGGCAACATTAAAAGTAATAATGGGAACATCCAGGTAGGATTGGAATTAGAGCCAACTTTAAATGTACGTCCATTTACTGATGCAACTAAATTTGCACCCTTTTTAACTGCTGGTGCCGGTATTGGTTTGTATAATAAAAAAATTGGTGGCTATATCCCTGCTGGCCTTGGCATTCAGGTTAATTTCAGCAGCCTTACCTATATTTTTGTTCAAACACAGTATAAATTTACTTTAACTGAAAATGTAGCAGAAGATAATCTTTTTTACTCTATTGGGTTTGCTCAACATTTTTAAATTAAAAAACATGAAAAAAGCAGTAAGATTAATTTTAGCGCTTATAATTATTTGCACCAATACTTTTGGGCAACAAAGTCAGTCTAAGAAAGGTTCTGTATTAGGGCTTCATTTTAATTTGGCCGACTTTAAAGCTCCTTCCGGTATTAAAGACCCGGTTAGTGGTAATGTTTACAGCACTATACCTCAAATGGATAAAGGTCTTTCTTTATCTTACTGGAGAGGACTTACTTCTAAAATTGATGTGGCGTTTAAATTAAACGCTATGTATTACAGCAATATTCAGGGCAATAGTGGAAAAGCACAAATAGGATTGGAATTTGAACCCACTTTAAATGTCAGGCCTTTTAAAGATGAAAGCAAAGTAGCCCCTTTTTTAACTGCAGGTGCTGGAGTAGGTTTGTATAATAAAAAATTTGGTGGTTATATTCCTGCAGGCGTTGGTGTTCAGGTTAATTTCGGTAATCTTACCTATTTATTTCTTCAGGCACAATATAAATTTACACTAACAGAAGATGTAATTGGGGATAATTTGTTTTATTCTTTGGGTGTTGCTCAAAGTTTCGGCAAAGAAAGACAAAGGATGCCGCCACCTCCTCCAGTACCTGTTGTAGAAACTCCAAAAGACAGGGATGGTGATGGTGTTACTGATGATAATGATAAATGTCCCGATGTTGCTGGTTTGGCTTCTTTACAGGGCTGCCCCGACAGAGATGGTGATGGTATTACTGATGCCGATGATAAATGCCCTGATGTAAAAGGTTTGGCAAAATATAATGGCTGCCCAATACCTGATACAGATAAAGATGGTGTTAATGATGAAGAAGATAAATGTATTACAGTTCCGGGTGTTGCCCGTTACCAGGGTTGCCCAATACCTGACACTGATAAAGATGGCGTTAATGATGAAGAAGATAAATGTATTAACGAAGCAGGACCTGCATCAAACTTTGGTTGCCCTGTAATTTCTCAGGCTGTAATTGATAAAATTAATTATGCAGCTAAGAATATTTTCTTTGCAACTGGCAGCTCAAAATTATTACCAAAATCTTTTAAGTCTTTAAACGAAGTGGCAAAGATTATGGCTGATGATGCTTCTCTTAAACTTGACATTGATGGCCATACTGATAATACAGGTAATGCTGCTAAAAATCAGTCTTTATCCGAAGCAAGAGCAGCTTCAGTTAAAGCTTATTTGGTAAGCAAAGGTGTTGATGAAAGTAAAATGACATCAACAGGGCATGGACAGGATATGCCTGCAGCCGATAACAAAACCGCAGCCGGACGTTCTAAAAACAGGAGAGTAGAAATGAAAGCAAGAAACTATTAATTTTTAGGTTTTTCAATAATAAAAAATCCCTCCAAAATTTTGGAGGGATTTTTTATTGAGTTGATATTCAAAAATTATTTTAGCTCATTTTATCTTCCAGCTCCATTACTTTTTCAAAAACAATTTCGTACTCCGCATTCAGTTTCTGTAATTCAAAATCGGCATTTTTATAATCCGTTTCGGCTTGCAAAAATTTAGTTTTGTCGTTATAAATTTCGGGTAATGCTAAAGCGGCTTCCAGTTCAATTTTCTTTTTATTAATCTGGGCTATTTTTTCTTCTAATTGTTGAAAACGATTTTTTTGCTTTTGTAATTCTTTTTTTAATTCCTTATCAATAACCGGCTGTTGATTATTCGTAACGGGTGGAGCAATAGTTTTTGATTCCTTCTCTTTAGGTGTATTTTTTTTTTCTGCCTGTTTATTATTGCCGGAATTTTGTTTACTTCCTTCTGATTTTAATAATGCAGCATCTGCTTTTTCTTTTCTTTCTTTCCAGTCTTCCCACTCTGCATAACTGCCTTTAAATTCTCTTATTTTATAATTATCAATATCCCAAATTTTATTAGCGATACGGCTTATAAAATACCTGTCGTGACTTACTAAAACTATAGTGCCTTCATATTTATTTAATGCTTCTACCAATAAATCAACCGAGTGAATATCTAAGTGGTTGGTAGGTTCATCCAGCATTAAAAAATTAGCCTTGCTGGCAATTGTTTTGGCCAATGCAACCCTTGCTTTTTCGCCACCGCTTAATACTTTAATTTTCTTTTCAACAGTATCGCCACTAAATAAAAAAGCACCTAATAAACTTCTTAATTCCAAATCGGTTTTTCCGCTACGGGCATCTTTTAATTCTTCCAGCACATCATTATTTTGATTGAGCGCTTCCAGCTGGTGCTGTGCATAAAATGATTCATCTACATTATGCCCCCAAATTCTTTCCCCATCAAAATTTTCGGTATCAGCTATAATTCTTAATAAGGTGGATTTCCCTTTTCCATTAGCGCCAATTAAAGCAATTTTATCACCACGGTCAATTTCTGCACCCGTGTCTTCCAATATTTTTATCCCGCCAATGGCGGGACCAAAACTTTTGCTTACATGTTTTAAAGTAACAATAGTTCTTCCCGGTGTTTTATCAATAGCAAAATTTATACGCATATTGGGGCGTTCCAGTTCTACATTTTCAATGCGGTCTAATTTTTCAAGCCGCTTAACAATACTTTGTGCTGCTGCAGCTTTACTGGCTTTTGCTTTAAAGC
>NZ_JANPCM010000028.1:0-21001 GCF_031430955.1 Ferruginibacter sp. | reverse complement strand
CTTTCAAAAACATCGAACAGACTAACATTTTTTAGTTTGTTAACTTTTGTTGCAAAAGTTGCTTTTTCAATTTGCTGATACAAAATACTCTTATCAACTACAATAGCCAAATCCCTGTGCACCGCCGGAAATTTTGAAATTTCTTTAAAACTGATCGTATTCTTTTTATTTAACCGCATTAATGTATCCCAATCAATATCGGCGTAAAAAACGGGTTGTTTGCAATCGAATTTATCGGCTGTTTTTTTATTTACTTCGCCCATTACAGCAACAGGTTCATTTTTTATTTTAACAGCAACGGCGTTGTTTAATTTTTCATTTTCCTCAATCAAAAATTCATTTATTGATACGCCTGTTAACGCTGCAATTTTTTCTATCACACCTTTTATTAAATAAAAATCTGTTTTTTGAGTTTTGTTATTCCATGCTGTTTCGGCTTTAGCACCGGTAACAAATAAACTCAAATGATTTTTTTCTGCATAACTGCCAATACCATCAGTTGAATAAGTTTTGCCAAATTCAAAAAAACGAAGGTTACTGTTTTTGCGGTTTAAATTGTGGGTTATGGTTTCTAAACCTGTTTCCAGCATTGATGGCCGCATAACATTCAACTCTTCACTTAAATTATTGATCATTTTTACAGTACCCTGCAATATTTGTTCCGTAAAATAAGCACTGTTGGTAATACTGTTGGTAAAAATTTCATTAAAGCCCAGCCCTGTTAAATATGCTGCAACTTTTTCCTGGTAAATAGTTTCATGCGCCAGTGTTTCCACCGAAGGTGCAATGGTAATCATTTGCTGTATCTCTACATTATCCAGTCCATCAATACGCATTATTTCTTCTACCAGATCTGCCGCAATGGTTATGTCGGGTTTACTGAAAGGCACTTTTACAAACAGTTCGTCCATGCCTTCTTTTATCATTTCGAAACCAAGGCTGGTTAAAATGTTTTTTATAGTATCGCCATGGTAATTTTTGCCGCTTAATTTTTTTAAGTAATGATATTTTAATCCTACTTCTGTTTTTTGTTTAGGGTCGGGATATACATCAATAACATCGCTTGCAATTTCGCCTCCGGCAATTTCTTTTATCATTATTGCCGCCCGTTTAAGCACATTTACGGTGTTGCTGATGTCCACACCTTTTTCAAAACGTGCCGCCGCATCTGTACGCAGGCCATTGCGCAAAGATGTTTTGCGGATGGTAACAGGGTTAAACCAGGCACTTTCTAAAAAAATATTTTTTGTTGAAGCAGTTACGCCACTGTGCAAGCCGCCAAACACACCGCCAATACACATAGGTGCATCAGCATTACAAATCATTAAATCTTCTGCTGATAATTTTCTTTCTTTTTCATCCAGCGTTATAAAAGCTGTTGACTCTGGTACATTTTTTACAATTACTTTGTTGCCGGTAATTTTATTGGCATCAAAAGCATGAAGGGGCTGGCCGGTTTCGTGTAAAATAAAATTAGTAATGTCAACAATATTATTTATCGGACGCAAGCCAATACTTTTTAATTTTTGCTGCAGCCATTTTGGGCTTTCGGCAATAGTAACACCGGCAATGGTAACACCGCTGTACCGCTGGCAGGCTGTTTCGTTTTCAATAGTTACATCAATTTTTAAATTTTGACTGTCTGCCTTAAAATTATTTTTAAAAGGAGATTTTACATGCGTATCTTTTTTATGATGATGCGATAAATAAGCACACACATCTTTTGCCACACCCAAATGGCTCATAGCATCCATGCGGTTGGGGGTTAAGCCAATTTCAAAAATAATATCGTTGTAAGTATTAAAATATTCTGCAGCAGGGGTGCCCACTTTTGCATCGGCTGGTAATACCATAATACCGGCGTGACTTTGGCCAAGGCCAATTTCATCTTCGGCGCAAATCATTCCGTGGCTTTCGGCGCCACGAATTTTTGCTTTCTTCATCGTTAATAGTTCGCCGGTAGATGGATAAATGGTGCTGCCAATTGTTGCCACCACTACTTTTTGCCCTACCGCAACATTTGGTGCGCCGCAAACAATTTGTAAAGGATCGGCTGTGCCAATATTTACTGTAGTTAAAGATAATTTATCAGCGTCCGGATGCTTTTCACAGGTTATTACTTCGCCAATTACCAGGCCTTTTAATCCGCCTTTAACTTCTTCATAGGGCTCCATACTTTCTACTTCAAGCCCAATAGCAGTTAAAATCTTACTTAATTTTTCCGCTTCAATTTTTTCGGGTAAATATTCACTCAGCCAGTTATAACTAATCGTCATTTATCTTTTTATTTTTTACAATTTGGGCAAAGATAGTTTTTTTTGCCGCTACCCTTATTAGTAACAACAGCCCTTTCCAAAAGCAAACTATCTTAAAAATGGTTACGAAAAATATATACTGTTATTTAAGCAGAACATAAACTAATGATTAAGTTTGATTTTTACAAGTGGGTAAAAAAAAGTGGTGGTGAAGAAAAAACAAAATTCCAAAATATTGTTGTTGATATCTTACAATATAATACCACCGATGTTGATTTTTATATGTTAACAACCCTGTTTATAACCGGTTAATAAAGTACATTTGCCTGTGCATTAGGTGTGGAGAATGAATATAAAAATAGTAGAATTACTAAATGTTAATAAACCAAATGGTTTTTGCATTTATCTTAGCCGCCCTGTAAAAAATAACCACCTTAACCAGCAAACTAAACATGGAACTAACCAATTATAATAAAGATAAAAAACTACGCCGTAAATCGCCACCCGACCTTACTTCTATGATGTATGGTAAAGTGCCGCCTCAGGCCAAAGAACTGGAAGAAGCAGTGCTTGGTGCAATAATGCTGGAAAAAAGTGCATTCGATACCGTAGTGGAAATATTAAAACCCGAATGTTTTTATGTAGATGCTCACCAGCGCATTTATAAAGCCATGCAGGGCCTGGCTATAAAAAGTTTACCAATAGATTTATTAACGGTGGTGGAAGAATTAAAATTCAGGGAAGAACTGGATATTGTTGGCGGGCCATATTTTGTTACCAAACTTACCAATGCGGTTGTATCCTCTGCCAATATTGATGCCCACAGCAGAATTGTTTTACAAAAATTTATTCAAAGAGAATTAATAAGAATAAGCGGTGAAATTATTGGTGATGCTTATGAAGACAGCACCGATGTCTTTGACATGCTGGATGAGGCCGAAGGAAAATTATTTGAAATTACCAATAGTCATTTGCGTAAAAACTTCGACAGCATTGATACCGTTTTGGTAAAAACTATTCAGCGTATTGAAGATATGCGGAACAGGCAGGAAGACATTACCGGTGTGCCAACCGGCTTTGCATCGTTGGATAAATTAACTTACGGATGGCAGCCTACCGATTTGATTGTACTGGCTGCAAGGCCATCGGTTGGTAAAACTGCATTTGCACTAAACCTTGCCCGTACTGCGGCCTTGCACCCTACCAAACCTACAGCCGTTGGTTTTTTTAGTTTGGAGATGAGCAGCAGTCAGCTGGTGCAGCGTATACTAAGTGCCGAGAGTGAGATATGGTTAGAGAAAATTGCCCGGGGAAAACTGGAAGAACATGAAATGAAGCAATTGTATAAAAAAGGTATTGAACGCTTAAGTAAAGCACCAATATTTATTGATGATACAGCTGCATTGAATATTTTTGAATTGAGGGCGAAATGCCGCAGGCTAAAAAATAAACATAATGTGGGGTTAATAATAATTGACTACTTACAATTAATGAGTGGCGCCGGCGAAAACAGAAATGGTAACAGGGAGCAGGAAATAAGTAAAATATCGAGAGATTTAAAAGGATTGGCCAAAGAGTTACAGGTACCCATTATTGCTTTATCGCAGTTAAGCAGGGAAGTAGAAAAAAGAAAAGAAGGCAATAAAATTCCGCAGTTGAGTGATTTAAGAGAATCGGGTGCAATTGAACAGGATGCTGATATGGTAATGTTTTTATACCGCCCCGAATATTATGATATTACCGCCAACGAATTTGGCGAAAGCAATAAAGGTGAAACTTATGTAAAGATTGCCAAGCACCGTAATGGTAGTTTGGATACTATTAAATTAAAAGCCTTACTGCATATTCAAAAGTTTATTGAAGATGAAGGTGGCAGCGACTTTGGTGGCGGCAGTGCACCATCAGGTGGTGGAGGCAACTGGAAACCCGTTGCAGGCTTAGATGGTGGCGATGGTGCTAAACTGTACATACAAAAAGGCAGTAAGATGAATGACGGGGAGTTTGATGATGAGGCACCGTTTTAAAATATTAATGAATAAGTAAAAATGAAAATGGAGGAACTAATATTCCTTCATTTTTTTTGTTAAGTTTGATGTACAATGAAAAAGATATTTTTTATACTTCTTCTTTTTAATCAAATATTATTTGCACAGATAAAATGTACTGATAACTATTTACCTGTTGTTTTTGTACATGGCTTTATGGGCAGCGGCGATAATTGGGCCACACAAATACAACGCTTTACTAACAATGGTTTTTGCGAAGACAGGCTTTTTGTATTTGATTGGAATAGTGTTGGCGGAAGCTCAGGCACCGGCAGTTTATTAAATAATTTTATTGATGATGTTTTAAAAAAAACAAATGCTCAAAAAGTTAATTTAGTTGGCCACTCTGCTGGCGGCGGAGTTTGTTATAATTTTTTAAAAGATAGTTTGCAGGCATTAAAAGTGGCTAAATACATTCATATTGGGAGCATAAAAATGAAAGCACCTGCAGGAAAAAATAATGAAGTGCCCACAATGAATATTTACAGTACGGATGATAAGGTAATGAAAAACGGTGGAGATATTGCTGGAGCAATTAATATAAAACAAACGGGTAACGATCACATGCAGGTTGCTACAAGCGGAACAACATTTTCGGCGATGTATTCTTTTTTTACCGGCTCTAAAAAAAATGTAAATACTGATCTTGTTCTATCAAAAGCGCATTATAAAATAATTGGTGGTAAAGGAGTAGTATTAGCAGAAAATACACCACTGGCTTATGATAGTTTTAGAGTAAATATTTTTAATCCAAAAACTGGAGAACATTATCCCACAAAAAATTCAGCCCCATCAGGCGATTATGTAAACTGGACGGTATTTGGTAAGGATGGAAGTTTTGCATTTAACCTGAATAAAGATAGCTATACCGAGTTTGAAGTACATCCATCAAAAGGCAGAAAGCTATTTTATTATTTTGAGCCACTGGTGAGCAATAACAAAAATATTTATTTAAGGGCATTGCCTGCAAGTGGTATGGCAGCTGCAATGCTCGGAAATATACCAAACGATGATAAGCAAACGGCGTTGGTTATTTTTAGTGCAAATAATGCAATTATTGCCGGTAGAGATAGTTTGGCAATAGATTCTATACCATTATCATTACCTGCACTTATGCCTGCAAACAAAACTGCTATTGCCTGTTTTTTATTTGACGATGGCGATGAAGTGACCAGCGGCAAAGCATTAAAATCGTTATCGGCAGCACCATTTTTAGCTGGAGCAGATGTATTTATTAAAGCTGATGAAAATAAAACAATGCGTATTTATTATAATGGAAGAAGCATTGTATTGCCAAAGCGAAAAAGTAAAGATGGAATTATGATTGTAGTATTTAATTAACTATATGGCGCTACCGTTTTTTTATAAAGAAGATATTAATTTAACAACTACAAATGTTGTGCTGGACGAAGCCACCAGCAAACATATTGTGCAGGTATTGCGTATGCAAAATGGCGAACAGTTACAGCTTACCAACGGTAAAGGAAATTTATTTACAGCAGAAATTACAGAGGATAACCGAAAAAAATGTGCAGTAACAATCATAAAAAAATCTGAAATCGCAAATCATAAATCTAAAATCTCTATTGCTATTTCGCTTATAAAAAACACTACCCGCTTTGAATGGTTTTTAGAAAAAGCAACAGAGATCGGCGTTACAGAAATTATTCCATTGGTTTGTGAACGTACAGAAAAAACAAATTTTAAAATAGAGCGGATGAAAAGCATTTTAGTAAGTGCCATGTTGCAAAGTCAGCAGTGCTGGTTGCCTGTTTTGCATAAGCCGGTAAAATTAGTAACGCTAATTAATCAATCAAAAATTGAAAAAAAATATATTGCACATTGCGAAGATGAAAATAATAAACAACCACTTATCAATAAACTAATAAACCAATCAACTAATAAACTGATTTTAATTGGCCCCGAAGGAGATTTTACAAAAAATGAAATTGAACTGGCTTTACAAAATAATTTTATACCTGTCGCATTAGGCGAAACCAGATTAAGAACCGAAACAGCAGGAGTAGTTGCAGCTACTTTACTCTGTATTGGTAACGCTTAAACCAGTTTTTTTTCTCTTGCCAATTTTAATAATTGCTGTGTAGAGTTTGTATTTAATTTTTGCATTAAATTTTTGCGGTGCGTTTCTACTGTAAAGTGACTGATGAATAATTTTTCGGCAATTTGCGGACCATTTAATCCTTCTTCTAATAATTGCAGTAACTCTTTTTCTCTACGGGTTAATGCAGGCAAGCCGTTTAATGCTGTAGATACAGAAGAGAATTGTTCTAACACCCTTTCATTAGCAGCCTTGCTTAAAAATATTTTACCGTCCATTACTTTATCAATAGCTTCCAGTAATTCGCTGCGTTCCATGTTTTTTAATAAATAACCATTGGCACCACGATGTAACAATTGCGTAATTATAGAAGCATCATTGGCAGAAGTAAGGCCCAATATCTTACTGTATTTATTTTTTGCTCTTATTTTATCGCATAGTTGCAGTCCGTCAATATCGGGCAAACTGATATCCAGCAAAATTATTTCCGGTTCATTGTTTTCTAAAAAGGCTATAGCCTCGGCACCATTTTTAGCTTTACCAACAATAGATAAATAGCTGGCATCTTTCAGCATCATTTGTATGCCGTCGGTAACCAGTGGATGATCATCAATAATAAGTATGTTTATCATTTTAATTAATACTAGTCTTTTACAAAATTTAACTAAACTTCTAAACCCTAAACTCCTAAACGTTTTCTTCCAACAAAAACTCCATCACCACAGTTGTTCCAACTTTCTCTCTGCTGTCAATAGCAATTGTGCCGTGTAAATAATTAACCCTGCTTTTAATAATTCCCAGGCCGCTATGTTTTTTATTATCTATGTAATACTGATTAAATCCAATGCCATTATCTTCTACTGTAACCATTAGTCTTCCTGCATCCTGGTTAAATTGTACAATAGCTTCTGTTGCCTGGGCATGTTTAATGATGTTGCTCAAAAGTTCCTGCACAATACGGTATAACATAATTTCTGCAGAAGCTTTCAGCCTTTGCTCCATGCCGTACGATTGTAATTTTACCTGCATCAATTTACCCGAACTTATATTGCTGCACATATCCTGTATGGCAGGTATTAATCCTAACTTAGCTAAAACTTCTGGCATCATGTTGTGAGCAATGCGGCGTACCTCTTCGCTGGCGGTATCAATTAATTCGTAAGTTTTATTAAACAGTGTATTCTCCTTTAATTTTTCCTGCTCGTGCTGCAAGGTACTAAGATACATTTTCATGGTGCTGAATAATCCTCCCAATCCATCATGCAGGTCTTTTGCAATACGGGTACGTTCTGCCTCTTGTCCGTTAACCATACTTTGTAAAGAAATTACCTGTTGCTGCCCTTCTAAAAATTTAATTTGTTCTTTTTGAATATCATGTTCTTTTAAAGCCAGTATTTTTTTGCTGTTGCTGTTACGGTACATTAAAGCAAGTATCAGCATAATGGCCGCAGCACTTAAACTACCAATTAATAAAAACCTGTTGCGCTTTACTGCGGTTAATTCTTTTTCTGCATTCGCAATTTTTAATTCACCAATTTCTTTTTCTTTTTTTTGCGATTGGTATTTGCTCTCTAAAGACAAGGTTGTTTTTTGAGTAGCTTCGTTAGTAGCACTATCGGCATAAATTTTAAATTGCTCTGCATACTGTAAAGCTTTTTTATAATCACCCTTAGCCTCTGCTGTATTTTTTAAAGTATTAAAAGTGCTTGCGGCTACTTTAATATGATTTACCGACAAAGCGATTGTGTTGGCTACGCTTGCAAAACGATTTGCTTCGGTATATTTTTTTATTTTATAATAAATAGCAGCAAGATTATCTCCTGCTTCTGCTTTTAAATAATTGTTGTTATTGTTATCGGCATATTGATAAGATAAATGATAAGCGGCCAATGCCTTTTCATAATCAGCTGTTTGATCATAATAAAATCCTTCCGAACTGGCAGTTAACATTTTCAACACAATGTTGTCGAAGTTTTTAGTAAGTGCAACTGCAGTATCTAAAAAAGGTTTTGCAGTAGCTGTTTGTTTAAGGTTGATGTAGGCATCTGAGATTGCTGAGTGTAATAAAATTTTATACCGTTGCTCATCAGGGTAGTTGGTAAACAGTAAAGCTTTTTTAGCATAGGTGATGGCTTTTTCAAATTGATTTTCTCCAACCAGTGCGCCATAAATATTATAGTAAATTTTTGGCAGCAATTTAATCAATGCAGAGTCCATAGCTTTTTCTGCAATAGCAGCACTTTGTAAAGCATAGGTTAATGAGTTATTATAGGCAGCTTTGTAACGCTCCATCATCGACAGGGTATTGTAGCAATTGGCTAATAAAAAAGAATCGTTTAACTGCAGTGCTTGAGTTTCAGCAAGGCCAATATATTTTACGGCACTGTCGTATTTAAAAAGATTAGTGCATACAAGCCCCATGCTGTAATGCGCTTTAGCCAGTCCTTTGGTATCATTTATTTTTTTAGCCAGTGCAATTGTTTGCTGTGCATACTTGTAAGTAGAATCGAACAAGCCGGCATTAAAAAAATTACGCTGAATAGCTTGTAATGCTTTTACCGAATTGGTATCAGGGGTTTGTTTATTGGCAGTAACAAAAAGGCTGTCTTGTATTTTTTTATCCTGCCCAAACGAGTTGAACTGATATAACAAGCATATCAATAACAATATGTACCCACCCGTTTTTCTCAACACATAAATTTTTATAAAATTAAGCTTATAATATGCATTTTGTTTCTACCTGAGTTCAGGTATTTTTTTTTGGATAAATACCTGAACTCAGGTATTGTTTGCGGCTTTATATTTTTCCACTTTTACAAAACAAACCTTACTAAAAATATTTGTTATGAAAAAGATTTTACTTTTCTCTTTTGTTTTACTGGTTAATCTGTTTGCAATAGCACAAACTCCCGTGGCCTATTATCCTTTTAATGGTAATGCCAACGATGCTATTGGTATTAACCATGGTACACCTACAAATGGTGCCTCCCTTACCACCGACCGGTTTGGTAAAGCAAACAGTGCTTATAGTTTTGATGGTGTGGACGACGGTATTTTTTTTGCCTCACTGCCTATGACGAATACAAACAACTTTACATTAATGGCCTGGGTTAATCCGGCTGTATTTGATCCTGCAAATCAATTTAACCGAATGATTATTAACATTGGAACCGGGGTTGACGGTTACAATATGGGCATGGGCAACAGCAATGGTATTGGAAACGGAAGCGGATTAGGAGGCTTATACAATTTGGTTTCATGGCTTAACAGCGGTTCGGTTTTTCCAACAATCAACACCTGGTATCATGTAGTAATGGTGAGAGAAACTGTTGTAACTAAGTTTTACCTGAATGGAACGCAGACTCCAAATACTTCCAACGCCACACCTAATGTACCAACTGCTTTGTTTGAAATTGGGGGGCAAGGAACAGCAAACACACATGACTGGAATGGCAAAATTGACGAAGTAAAAATTTACAATGTAGCATTAACTGCCCTGCAGATACAGCAAGAATATGCTTCAAGCAGTCAAATTCAAAAACCCGGCAGTGGTAATGCAATGAGCTTTGCAGGAAGCTCAGAAAATGTTGTAATACCCCATAACAACAATCTGAATTTTGAAATCAATCAAAATTTCACCATCGACTTTTGGCTTAAGTTGCCGGTAAATCAAAATAACCTTAGCAACGTAACCAATTCTATACTGGAAAAATATTCCGGTGCAGGAGGGGCAAAAACTCCTTATTTATTTCAAATTTATAATAGTTCAAGTGGTGTAAGTAATGGCGTATTCCAATTTCTAAGGTCGGACGGGGCAACTTTTAAAGACCTCTTTTTTATCAATGCAAACGATAATAAATGGCACCATGTAGCCCTGCACAAAGAAGATAATAATTTACGATTATTTAAAGATGGTATTTTACAGGGTTCAACAACTGATTTTGCATCGGGTACAGTAAGTAATACCACTAATGTACTGGCCGGTATAAGAGCTACAGGAATTAGCCCATTAACTGGCCAGATAGATGAAATTAGATTTTGGAATACAACCCTAACCGAATCTCAAATCCGTGACAGGATGTGTAAAAAAATTACATCTGCCGATGCCTTATACTCCAACTTGGTTGCCTACTATAATTTTGACGAAAGTACAGGTACAACAGCATTTGATGGAACTGTAAATGCTAACAATGGTACATTAGCCAACAGCCCCACAAGAGTAACAAGCGGCGCAGCCATTGGCAATTCCAGCAGCCACGATTATGTAAATGCTATAAAAAACGCTTCACTCACACATGCCACTGGCGAAAACCTTACCGTTAGTTCTACTTCAGGTTCACCGGATGGAATACAAGTATATCTGGTAAATGAAAAACCCAATTCACTAACAGGGGCAAGTGGTGTGGGAGAAAATAATAAATACTTTGGCGTGTTTCAGGTAAATGGAACTACACCACAATATACTGCCGTGTATAACTACAATGGTAACCCATTTGTAAATCCGGCAATAGAATCGCAATTGCGGTTAAATAAAAGAACTGATAATGCTGCTGTCGGTTGGAGTACTATGATAGCCATACCAAACGAACCTGCCAATATGATTACTGTAACAGGTGAAAGCACCGAATATATTTTGGGCCAGTTAAGCGGATCATTACCATTAAAGCTGATAAGCTTTATGGCTCACAAACAGCAGCAATCAGTTTCATTAAACTGGAAAACCGACAACGAAATAAACACTTCGCATTTTGAAGTGGAAAGAAGTGTTAACGGGATTGATTTTAAAAAGATAGGAACAGTAACTGCATTAAACAGATCGGGTATTAATCAATATAGTTTTGAAGATGTTAGCCCTTCCGGTGGTGTTAATTTATATCGCTTGAAGCAGGTAGATATTGATGCTAAGTTTGAATATTCCAATACAGTTAAAATTTTATTCAGCTCTAAAATAAATATAACCATCTACCCCAATCCTGTAGTTGATAAATTAAAAATTCAAATACCCGGTTCATCATTAAAATGGATGAGCAGTATTTATGATGCTGCAGGCAAATTGGTTTATCAACAAGTGAATACCGCCGCCGCCAATTTAGTAGAAATTAATATTACTGCACTGGCAAAAGGTAATTATGTACTTGTATTAAATTCCGGATTGGAAACATTTACAGCAAAATTTTTAAAACAATAATTTATAACCATTAAACCATCCCAAAGAGGCTGCCAAGTTTTTATAAAAGGCAGCTTCTTTTATTTTACGTTTAAAATTCATGATTTTTAAAAAAATAAACATGAAAAAAATTCTATCATTTACTATTCTCACATTTATATTTTCTATTGTAAATGCACAGGTGGGTAAAGTGGGTATCAACACCACTGCACCACAGGCAATGCTGCATGTAAAAGACAGTAGTGTTTTATTTTCTGCTTCAACCTTACCGGTAATACCCGGCAATCCACCGCTATCGGGTATCGGTACCAGAATGATGTGGTACAGCGATAAAGCAGCCTTCCGGTCGGGATATGTGGATGGTTTAAATTGGGATAAAGACAGTACCGGTGTTTATTCTTTTGCTACTGGATACGATACAAAAGCTAAAGGTGAAAATTCTTTTGCATCGGGGTTTAGAACAAATGCCAGCGGAGGTTTTTCTTTTGCATCAGGTTTTAATACTGTAGCGGAAGGGCAGCGGTCTGCTGCATTTGGTAATAATACATTTTCACGGTTTAGTGATGGAATGGTATTGGGAACTTTTAATGATACAAGCGATATGTTTTTTTCGCAAGGCGTATATACTCCAACGCTGTTTGCAGTAGGTAATGGAACAGCTAACAATAACCGCAAAAATGCTTTTACAGTAGCTGCTAATGGACGTATAGGTATTGGTACCACGAATCCGCAGGCAGCTTTGCAAATTATTAATCAAAATTCTTTAGATCAGCACATTGCATTAAACTCTATATTTAACAGTATTGATACGGCTTACATTAAATATGAAGACCACCGTATGCAATTCAGAAACACAAATGATTTTGGTTCCTTCTGGGACTTTCAAAACAAATCGGGTGTTACGCAATGTATCATTAGTTCTAACGGAGATGTTGATATTAAAGGAAGATTTACAATGGGGCCAAACAGATCTTTAGGCGTTAATACCACCAGCCCCTTTGCACCTGTTCATATAATTAATAATGCGGCATCAGGAGGAAGTTTTAATGCCAAAGCCGGTATCATTATGGAAGATAATGATCATGCTTATATGCAATTTTCCAACCCCAATAACAGAGAAGCCGGGCTGCTCTCCGGTAATGCTTCAACAACAATTCGCAGCGCAATAATATTTTCAATTGACAGCGCTTTATTATTTAGAGCCGGTGGTAACAGCACCCGTGTAACCATTACAAAAGTTGGCGATATGGGTATAGGTACGGGGGCACCTGCAGCAAAAATTGATGTGAATGGAGATTTTAAATTGGGTGCTGCCGGTACTGTTTTAACTAATGTAATTAAAGTTACTGTAAATGCAAATGTTCCGCCAGTTGCTGCGGTTACAACTGCAGCATTTACATTTAAATATTCCAAATGCAGTAATTGGCGCAGTGGCTATGGTTTCGCCTGGTGGTACACTAAATGCAGGAATGGTAATGGCATCTGCAAGGGTATCAGCAGCAAATACAGTTGAAGTAAGATTTGTAAATACAACAGCAGCACCAATTGATCTGGCGGCAATGGATTTTTTTATTGCAGTAATACAATAAATCTTGTAGAAAATAATTTTAAAATTTACATTGATAGAAATAAATAAAAAATGAAACAATCAATTTTTTTTCTTGCATTTATTTTTCTTCATACTTTATTGCCTGCACAATCTGTTGCAATTAATACCGATGGCAGTGTTGCCAGCAGCAGCGCTTTGCTGGATGTGAAAAGTACTACCAAAGGATTATTAATTCCCAGAATGAGTAAGCCAGAAAAAAATGCGATTACTTCACCTGCCACAGGTTTATTGATTTATCAAAATGCACCCGATAGTATTGGCTTTCATTATCACGATGGCAGCAACTGGCTTTGGCTGGAAGCTTTAGCCAATGCCGGCTGGAAAACAAAGGGAAACGCAGGTACCGATACAGCGGTAAATTTTATTGGCACTACAGATAATATGCCTTTGCGCTTTAAGCAAAATGGACAATACCTTGGCCAGTGGGATATAAATAAAGGCAACTATTTAATGGGCGACCGGGCCGGAATTCAAAAGCCTGGGGCCATGCAGAATTCAATAGCCATTGGAGACAGCGCATTGGCAGATATAGGGAGTGTTGTATCTCCTGCATCTTCCGATTACAGCATCGCTATTGGTTATAAGGCATTAAAAAAGCACCAGTCGCAAATTGGTAATATTGCTGTAGGTGCATTTACATTGCAGAATTTTGTTTCGAACAGTGGCGGTGGTTTTGGGAGTGTTGCAGTAGGTTACCAGGCAATGAATAAAATATTAACCGGCGAACAAAATGTTGGAATTGGCGCATTTTCATTAGTTAATGATACAACGGGTGTTGGTAATACTGCAATGGGAGCAGGATCTTTAGGCAACAAGAAAACAGGTAATTTTAATACAGCCAGCGGCTTTTATGCAGGCGTTACTTTGCGTATTGGAAATAACAATACATTCCTTGGAGGAAATGCTTATTCTGCGTTAGATAGTTTGCAAAATGCTGCAGCCATTGGTGCTTTTACACAGGTTGATACTAGTAATGCGATGGTGTTGGGTAGTATCAATGGGGTAAACAGTGCCACTGCAAATGTGAATGTAGCCATAGGAACAACCAAACCAAAAGCAGCATTGCATGTAAGCAGGGGAAGTACGGGTAATGTTTTAAATATGCCTTCCAACAGGATCAGTTTATTTGAAGATAATGTATCAAACTATATACAATTATTAAGTCCCGATGCAAACGAAACCGGAATGTTAGCTGGCAATGCAGCAACATTAATTAAAAGCGGTATTATTTTTACAGCCGACAGTACCATACAATTAAGAACCGGAGGTAATAATACAAGAGTTATAATTGATGATAACGGCAGCGTTGGTATTAATACTTTGCCTTTCATTCCATTAAGTAAATTGGATGTAAACGGATCTTTTGGTAATGCAATAAGAATAGTAACAGCAACAACAACGTTAGATGAAAATGATCATACCATAATATTAAACAGCCCGGTTGTTTCACCAATAATGGTTAATCTTCCATTAACAAATACAGTAATGAAAAGAGAATACACGCTGGTAAATCAAAATAACTTTAACCATGTAACAAATTTTCAATACAGGGATTTTACAAACACAGCTGTTTCAACCATACCAGCCAATACCAGCATTACATTACAGGCAACACCAGGTGCCTGGTACAGGGTGAGATAAATTTCTAATAAATTGTAAAAAATAATTTACAAAATCTTTTGCTGCTCTGCATCAATATGAGGCGATCGTAATTCCACTGGTTTTTTACTGCGTTTACGTAATTGAAGATTTAAAACTTCTACACCTAATGAGAAGGCCATCGCAAAATAAACATAGCCATGTGGTATTTCAAATTTTTCTACATGCACACCATCTACAATTAAGGTAAAGGCAATTAAAATTAAAAAAGATAAGGCCAGCATTTTAAATGTAGGATGCTGATTAATAAATTTACTTATCCTTCTTGCAAAAATAAACATCACAATCATAGATATAATTACAGCAGCAAAACGTACTACCTGCAATTTGCTCATGCCCACAGATGTTATAATGCCATCCACGCTAAAAATAAAATCTATTAAAACAATCTGGCGGATGATGGCTGCAAAGCCAACACCTGTTTTTTTATTTTCTATTGATTCATTGGGGTCTTCGCCTTCTAATTTATTATGAATTTCTAAAGTGGTGTTTACCATTAAAAATAATCCACCGGCTACCATAATTATATCTTTTAAAGAAACCGGGTGCTCCCAAATTTTAAACAATTCTTTTTCTCCATTTAATAAATTGCCTAAAATATATAACAAAGCAATACGCATTATCATGCCTGCAATCATCCATATCCTGCTGGCTCTTTTCTTTTCTTTTTCTGTTTTAAGTTTCCCCAGAATGATGGATACAAAAATTACATTATCAATACCCAGCATTACTTCCATTAAGGTTAGTGCCAGTAAACCCGTAATGCCCGCCGTAGTAAACAGTTCGTTTAATTCGTTCATGTTATATTTAATTTAATCCTTTGCAAATATTTTTTACAATTGCAGGTCCTTCGTAAATAAAACCCGTCCACACCTGTACAAGGGAAGCTCCAGCTTCCATTTTCTCTTTAGCATCCGCTGCGGTAAATATACCGCCACTTGCAATAATGGGTATTTGCCCGTTTGTTTTTTGATGAATGTATTGTATTACTTCGGTACTTCTTTTTTTAACAGGTAAACCACTTAAGCCGCCTGAACCAATTTTCGTGAGTTGTAAATCGTCAGTCGTTAGATTGGAGCGGCTGATTGTAGTGTTGCTTGCAACAAGGCCATCTAATTTAATTTCTAAAGCCAAATCAATTACATCATCCAATTGTTCGTTGGTTAAGTCGGGTGCTATTTTTAAAAGAATTGGTTTAGGGTTTAGCTGTTTAGTGTTTAAGGTTTGAAGGTTGGCCAAGATCTTTTTTAAAGAATCTTTTTCCTGCAATTCTCTTAAACCTGGTGTGTTGGGGCTGCTTACATTTACTACAAAATAATCTACATAATTATGCAAAGCGGTAAAGCAAATTTCATAATCTTTCCAGGCAGTTTCGTTAGCAGTTAATTTGTTTTTGCCAATATTTCCGCCGATAATAAGGGGTTGTTCGTTGCCCGTTACCCGTTGTCCGTTGTCCAATCTCCAAGCTTTTAATCTTTCAACAACTGCTTCAACGCCGTCGTTATTAAAACCCATTCTATTTATTAAAGCTTTGTCTTTTGGCAACCTGAATAATCTTGGTTTGTCATTACCAGCCTGCGGCTTGGGTGTAACGGTTCCAATTTCTACAAAACCAAAACCCAGTGCTTCCAGTTCATTTAAATATTTGGCGTTTTTATCGAAGCCGGCGCCAAGACCAACCTTATTTGAATACTGAATATTGAATATTGAATATTGAATATTTTTTTTGGGGTGAAAGGAAGCAGCTATTAATTTTTTTACCCCCGGTATTTTACACAGCAACCTCAATCCGTTCATCGAAAAATAATGAACCCACTCAGGATCAAAAAAAAATAAAACCGAACGAAGAATTTTGTACATGCGGCGCAAAAATAAGTTACTGTATTCAGTTTTTTGTTTTCGTGGAGAAATTATACCTTTGACATTAAGTTGCATAAACAACTAATTCGGTTGATAGATCACAGTTTATTGAAAACATGATCTTGCTGTCAACCATCAACTATTAACTATCAACTATTTCAACATGCAGGAAGCATACATTGTAGCAGGTTACCGAACCGCTATTACAAAAAGTAAAAAAGGTGGCTTTAGATTTACAAGGCCCGATGATCTGGCCATTGATGTAATTAAAGGTTTGCTGGCAAGTGTGCCGCAGCTGGATGTAAAAAGAGTGGACGATGTAATTGTAGGTAACGCTGTACCTGAGGCGGAGCAAGGCTTACAGGTAGCAAGAATGATCTCTGCAAAAGCAGTAGGTATTCATGCGCCGGGTATTACCATCAACCGTTATTGCGCCAGCGGATTAGAAAGTATTGCCATGGCTACAGCTAAAATAAGAACGGGCATGGCCGAATGTATTATTGCCGGCGGTACCGAAAGTATGAGCATGGTGCCAACAGCAGGTTGGAAAACTGTACCATCATATTCTATCGTAAAAGACGAACCCGATTTTTATTTAAGTATGGGTTTAACTGCCGAAGCCGTAGCAAAAGAATACAATGTTTCAAGAGAAGATCAGGATGCATTTAGTTACAACAGTCATTTAAAAGCTGGCAATGCCATTACATCAGGCTTTTTTAAAACTGGTATTCTGCCAATAAATGTAGAAGAAATTTATTTGGATGAAAAAGGCAAGAAACAAAAAAGAAGTAAAGTTGTAGATACGGATGAAGGTGTAAGAGCCGATACCTCAATTGAAGGGTTGGCAAAATTAAAACCTGCTTTTGCTGCAGGTGGTTGTGTTACAGCGGGCAACAGTTCTCAAACCAGCGATGGTGCCGCATTTGTAATTGTAATGAGTGAGCGCATGATAAATGAGCTGGGTTTAAAACCCATTGCCCGTTTGGTAAATTGTGCCAGTGCCGGTGTTCACCCTCGTATTATGGGTGTAGGCCCCATTGAAGCAGTACCCAAAGTTTTAAAACAGGCTGGAATGAGTTTGGCAGATATTGATCTGTTTGAATTGAACGAAGCTTTTGCATCGCAGGCATTGGCAGTTATCAGAACTTTAGAATTAAACCCCGACAAAGTAAATATTAATGGCGGTGCCATTGCATTGGGGCATCCGTTAGGCTGTACCGGTTGTAAGCTAACCATACAATTGGTTAACGATATGAAAAGATTAAACAAAAAATACGGTATTGTTACCGCCTGTGTTGGGGGCGGGCAGGGAATTGCCGGCATTATTGAAAATATCCAGTAATAATATTATCTTTAAGCTGTTTAATAAATGCCTGTTATTAAACGGGCATTTATTATTTTACAGGCAATAAGTTTACCTTAAATCAAATCCTGTAAAAGCAAACTCCCAATTAAACTTTAATTTTTTTATTTAGTCAGAATATTTTTATACCACTCTTTCAAATAAACTGCTATGGATAGAAGAGATTTTCTTACCGCCAAAAAATCAAAAAAAGCCGGTGCGGTAACATTTGCATCGCCTGCCCGAACTTTAAGCGGCATCAATCCTTACACCGGGCCATGGACCACCAACGAAGTAATACATCTTTTAAAGAGAACCATGTTTGGTGCTAAAAAAGTTGATGTAGATTATTTTGTTAGCCGTAGCATGAGCCAGAGTGTAGATGAATTATTAAGCCCTACAGCACCAGACCCCAACCCACCGGTAAAAGAATATGTTACTTCTACCCAGCCGGGTACACCCGATAGCAATATTGCACAAGGCACCACCTGGGTAAATGATATTAATGGTGATGGTACTGTACAAAGTCAGCGCCGCTCATCTTATAAAAAATGGTGGACGGGAGTGATGATAAACCAGGACAGAAGCATTAAAGAAAAAATGCAATTTTTTTGGATAGATCATTTTGGTAACGAAGCAGGCGATGTTGGAAATGCTAATTGGGTTTATAAGCAGCATACTACCATAAGGCAAAATTGTTTAGGCAATTTTAAACAGCTGGTAAGAGATATGACTGTTGATATCGCTATGTTGCGATATTTAAACGGTTATCTAAATACAGCAACAGCACCCGATGAAAATTATGGCAGGGAACTGCAGGAATTATTTACATTGGGCAAAGGCCCCGACAGCAAATACACCGAACAGGATGTAAAAGAAGCAGCTAAAGTTTTAACCGGCTGGCAAATTAACGGTACCACTTACCAAGCCGTATTTACTTCAAGCCGCCACAGTACGGTCAGCAAACAATTCTCTTCTTTTTATAATAATACACTTATTACCGGAAGAACAGGCGCAACCGCAGGAGATTTGGAACTGAATGATATGCTCAATATGATTTTTGCCCAGAACGAAGTGGCAAAATTTATTGTAAGAAAATTTTACCGTTGGTTTGTATATTATGATATTGATGCCACAACAGAAGCAAATGTTATTACGCCGTTGGCAGATATTTTCCGCAACAACAATTATAATATTAAACCTGTACTAACCACTTTATTTAAGAGCGAACATTTTTATGATGTGCTTAACCAGGGTTGTGTAATTAAAACACCTGCGGATATAGTAATTGGATCTATGAGGGAGTATGATGTAAAAATGCCTGCACTAACAGATTGGGATACTAATTATGGCCATTGGAATACGCTGTATTCTTTTATGTTTAACATGGGCCTTAATATTCATGATCCGGCAAACGTAGCAGGCATGCCAGCTTATTACCAGGAGCCATCATTTCATGAAATTTGGATAACCACAGATTCATTGCCAAAACGTAACCAGTTTACTGATATAATGACCAACACCGGTTACACAAGAAATAATATAAAAATGCAGTTTGATTTTGTAGCCTATGCAAAAACACTATCCAACCCCGGCAATCCTAATGATTTAATTGATGATGCATTGAAATATCTCTACCGTTTAAATTTATCGCCGCAGGTAAAACAGCAAATGAAAACACAAATGCTGTTAAGCAATCAGCAGTACGATTATTACTGGACCAATGCATGGATGGCATACATTGCCAGCCCCACTACAGCAAATTTTAATATTATAAATACAAGGTTAAAAGATCTGTTCAGGTATTTAATGAATTTAAGTGAGTATCAGTTAAGCTGATACGTGAATAGTGAATCGTCAGTCGTGAGAATGCACTCAGATTCTCATAAGCTGCTCACAACTGAAGATTCACTGCTCACGAAAAATACTTTTTCTGTTATAAAAAAATCAATATGAAACGGAGAGAATTTTTAGAAAAATCAGCAGCAGTTACATTGCCTGCTTTAATAAGTGGATATGCTGTAAAAGCATTAAATGCCAACTCACCGTTAGTACAGGCATTAATTGGTACCGGTACCAATACCGATCATGTATTGGTAATAATTCAATTATCCGGCGGTAATGATGGTTTGAATATGGTAATACCCATCAGCACTTACAGTTTATACAATGCAGCCCGTACAAATATTGCTATACCCGAAAATAAAATTTTAAAATTAAATGGATTTGCAAATACAGGTTTGCATCCTGCCATGACAGGTTTGCAAACTATGTATAATGATACTAAATTAAAAGTGATACAGGCTGTAGGTTATCCGCAGCCCAACTTTTCCCACTTTAGGGCAACAGATATCTGGATGACGGCAAGCAACAGTGCACAGGAAGTATATACCGGCTGGGGCGGACGATATTTGAATTATGAATATCCTAATTTTCCTAATGGTTATCCTAATGCAAATGTGCCCGATCCCTTAGCCATACAAATTGGCAGCACTGCAACATTAACCACACAGGGGCCAAGCGTAAATATGGCCATGAGTATTACAAGTGCCACAAATTTTTATCAGTTAATAAATGGTACCAGCGATCCCGTTCCTGCAACGAAGGCTGGTAAAGAGTTAAGCTTTATACGCACCGTTGCAAAACAAACACAGCAATATGCCGGAAGGATTACATTTGCTGCCGGAAAAGTAACGGCACAAAGTTCTTACCCCACCAATAACAGTTTAGCCGATCAGTTAAAAATTGTTGCCCGTTTAATTAAAGGCGGTTTAAAAACAAGGGTGTATATGGTAAGTTTTGGCGGCTTTGATACCCATAGTTTACAAACTACTGTTGCAGATACAACTGTTGGCGGCCACGCCACCTTGTTAGGTAGGGTAAGTGATGCTATAAAAGCTTTTCAGGATGATCTAATTTATTTGGAAATAGAAGACAGGGTGGTGGGTATGACATTTAGTGAATTTGGGAGAAGAATAAAAAGCAACAGCAGTGTGGGAACCGAT